>JBEIQV010000011.1:0-26093 GCA_040376335.1 Verrucomicrobiia bacterium
CCACGGCATCGCGGTAACGCCGGATGTCCTCGAAATCCACGTAAAGCATCTGCACGCCACAGCCGATAGCGGCTTCAATTTGCTCCATCGTGCGACAGAGGACGGTGAGATGAATTTCGGATTTGGGATTTGGGATTTGGGATTTTTGATCGGCTTCGGTGAAAACATCGCGCCATGTTTTCGATGACTCGGCGCGTTTGTGTTCGAGCGCTGTGTCGAGTTGGAAGGCCAGTTCGCGGCGTAAGCGGTTGAGTTCGCCAATGGGGAGAATGACTTCGCCTTCGAGTTCGTTGCTCAGCTCGGAGAGTTCGTAGGGATGCTCGCCGAAGCGTCCGAGATGCTCTCGGAGTTTGTCCGGCGTGAGCGGGGCCGTGCGGGCGGTTTGCAGCGGGATTGTCGAACGCACGATCACACTCGTCTGCGGTGCGGCGACGTGCGCTTCGACTTCGAGCGGTTCTCCAGTTTTGCCGCGAACGATGAGTGTGATCCCGGTTCGTTTGCGCGGTTCGATGCGGCCTGCATAACTTTGCTGGAGGCGTTTGTTCAGTGCGGGATCGTCAGTTTTCCAGACGCGATGGCCGGGGCGGAGTTTGGAAAAATCAATTTTGCCGTGCTCGAAGTAGAATCGCTCGCCGCGCACTTGGTAAATGCGTCCACCTTGCTCGGAGTTTGTATCACCGCCGGTATCGAAGACCACGCCGTCGCCCGGTTTGAGCGCAATTGCAGGTGAAAACTCAACGTGATCACGACCGACACTTGTGATGCGTCCGGCGAGTGGCCCGCGTTTTTTTCCATATCGCGCAGAGACGAGTTTCTGGTGATCCACACCATGCATCCAGCCGGAGAAAAGCCCGCGCGAAAAAGTCATCTCGAGTTGATAGCGCTCGTCGTCGCCGACAATTTTCTGACTTCGACCCGACATCGCGGCATCGAGCGCGCGGCGATAGACTTGGCAAACTGCCGCCACGTATTCGGGCGACTTGAGTCGGCCTTCGATTTTGAAACTGGTCACGCCGCGTTCGAGCAGCGCGGGGATTTCGTCCACGGCTGCGAGATCCTGCGGCGAGAGGAGGTATCGCTTTTCGCCGAGGTCACGCAGCGCCCCGTCCACGATCAATTCGTAGGGCATCCGACATGCCTGTGCGCATTCACCGCGATTCGCACTGCGCTGTCCGAGCGATTCACTCGTGAGACATTGGCCGCTGTAGGCCACGCAAAGCGCACCGTGAACGAACACCTCCAACGGCAATGATGAATTCGCACTTTCATCCTTAAATTTTTCGAGCTCTCTCAGGCTCAACTCACGGGACAGCACAGCCCGCTCGACTCCGAGTTCTTTCGCAAACGCGATGCCTTCGGGCGATGTGATCGTCATTTGCGTGCTCGCGTGGATTGGCAGTTCTGGCGTGACCGCACGAGCAAGGCGAACAAGCCCGACATCCTGCACGATGAGCGCATCCACTCCTGCCCGGCTGCAATCGCGCAGCATCCGCTCTGCGGCGTCGAGTTCACCGGTGAAGACAAGCGTGTTGAAAGCAACATAGGCCTTCACCCCGTAGCGATGGCAAAACTTTACAACCTCGCATAATTCATCGTCCCGGAAATTGTCTGCACGCAGGCGGGCGTTGAATCGCGGCAGTCCGAAATAAACCGCGTCCGCTCCATTGGCGACGGCGGCACGGAGGCAATCCCAGCCACCGGCGGGCGCGAGCAACTCGGGGTGTTCGTGGTTTTCAGACATCAGCTTTTCCAAAAATATCTCACACCACGAACAATCTGCACAGACACGTAGCCCCGGCTAGAAACTCTTCCGCATATTGCTGGGAAGGATATTCAGTTCGTTGCGGTATTTGGCGACGGTGCGGCGGGCGATTGGGATGCCTTTTTTCTCCAGCAGTTCGACGATCTCTTTGTCGCTCAGCGGATTTTTCGGATCTTCTTTGGATACGAGTTCGCTGATGACGCCCTTCACGCTCGTGTTGCTCATGCTTTCGCCGCCTGCGGTCTGATAGCCAGGCGTGAAGAAATACTTCATTTCATAAACACCGTGGGGAGTGCTCATGTATTTTCCGGAGATGGCGCGGCTCACAGTTGTCTCGTGAACACCGACGATATCCGCGATTTGAACCATCGTCATCGGCTTGAGACCGCTCGGGCCTTTTTCGAGAAACTCCTTTTGCTTGTCCACGATCTGGTGGGCGATGTTGGAGATTGTCTGCTGGCGCTGGTGGATGGATTTGATCAGGAATTTTCCGTTGCGGATTTTTTCGCGAATGTAATCGCGCACCTCTTCCTTGCTCGCCTGCTGGGCCATGAGGTCCTTGTAGGTGTTGCTGATTCGCAGATGAGGAATCTGATCGCCGTTGAGTGAAATCTGCCACTCGCCGCCGATTTTTTCCACGGTCACATCGGGCAATACATAGTTGTTGGGATCAGCGGCGAATATCTGTCCGGGCTTCGGGTCGAGTGTGCCGACGAAAATGGATGCACGCTGGACGCACTCGACTGTCGTGCCGCAACGACGAGCGATCTCGGGAAAACGTTTTTTACCCAGATCTTCGAGGTGATTTGACACCACTTTCCACTCAAGCGAACCCTCTTTGCCGATGCGCTTAAGCTGAATGAGAAGGCACTCGCGAAGGTCGCGCGAGCCTACGCCGACAGGGTGAAATGTCTGGATGATTTCGAGCACCCGGTTGATGTCTTCGAGTTCGAGTCCCGTGTTGCCCGCGATATCCTCGGGCTTGGCGGAGAGGAAGCCGACGTCGTCAATGTTGCCGATGATCAGTTCGCCGAGTTGTATGTCATCCTTCGTGAGGTCGGTGTTCCTGAGTTGTTCGTGAAGGTGTTGCTGGAGTGTCTGCTCCTGGGTGAGCGAATCGAAAAAGAACTGGCGGCGCTCCTCGTCGTCCGAATTGCGCTTAGCGTAGCTGGAATTTTGCGCCATGTAATCGCGCCATTCCTCATCGAGCTTCGAGAGTTTTTCAAATTCCGCGTCGAACTCCTCCGCTTCACGCTGCTTGTCCTCGATTTTCGGATCGGTGTCCTCCATTTCGAGGGTGGGATTCCCATCCAACTCTTGTTGGATGAGCGCGCGCAGTTCGAGCATCGGCACCTGCAAAATTTGAAGGCTTTGCTGGAGTTGCGGTGCCAGAACTTGCTGCTGGCTGAGCGACTGAGTTTGCGAGAGTCCGGCCATAGGTGTTGTCTTGCCGATATAGTTACTGCGCGCGCGCATTTAGCAAGGCCGATGCCATCGGTTTGGAAATTTTCTGCGCCGCCGGGCACCCTTCCCGCTAATCACCAACGCATGAACAAGCCCAACAAACTCCTCCTCGCCGGTCTGGGGGTCGCTGCATTTGCAAGCGCAGCGCTCAGCCCGCAGCAAGGCTTCGCGCAGGACGCAAACGAGCAGCAACAGATCGCGCAGATCGTCGCGGAAATCTCCAAACAGCAGGCGCAGATCGTCGCCAACCAAAAGCAGATTGAAGAAAAAATGGCTGCGGTGACGGAAAATCTCCGCCTCGCGAAAATCTTCGTTTCCCGTGGAGGCGGTGCATCGAAATGAAACGCACACTCACCATCCTCGCTCTGGCTCTCGGCTTCACAATCACGGGCCTCACGCTTCACTCACAGACACCTGCCCCCGCTGCACTGCCTGCGAAATCGCCGCTCGAACAACTCAAGGCAATCCGCGATGCAAATGCCAAGCTGCTCGAACAGCAGACCAAAACGCTTCAGCAGCTCGACGAGTTGGAGAAAACCTCACAGTCGCTGAAAGTGCTCGGCAGGCGCGCGTAGAGTTAAAAACCTGCCGATACGCGCATCCAGTCGCTCTCGGTATCCACGTCGTTCAGCGTAGGCAGTCGGTGCATTTGCACTCCTTCGGCTCCGGCACGGGCAAGCGTATCTGCCAACGTCTCGCTTGTGCTCCAGCGGATGTTTTCAAATAGCGCGGGCTGCTCGCTGCGCAACGCGAGGAGATAGTAGCCTCCGTCTTCCGTCGGCCCGATGGCGGTATCTTCCGCGTCCCATGCCTCCGAAAAAATCGCGGGAGTGATCTCCACGCAATCACTCCCGATCACCGCCACATGCTCCCATCCAGCGGCAAATGCAGATGCAAAGGCCGCCTGCAACCGCACACCGAGATCCCCGCGCACCTGCGGCTCGAATGTAGATGACAGCGGCAGTTTTGGCGCAAGCCACGCTTCGATATCCGCACGGCGCTCCGGGGGATCAAAATGCACAATCACCGGCGTCGCCAGCGGCAACTGCGCACATACCCTCGCGACCAGTTCGTGGTAAATCTCCGCCGCCCGCTCCGCACCAGCCGTCGCAGCGATGCGTGTTTTCACACGACCCGGCTCAGGCCATTTCACAAAAAGTAAAATCACTCGGCGCATGGTGACTATGGCGCAGCCACCTCCGGCAGGCGCACTCGGACTGCCATGCCGACGCCCTGCGTGCTTTCGGCGAAAACAATCCCATCCATCGCCTCCACCAGCCGCTTCACAATCGCCAGCCCATGCGTGCCGCCTGCGTGTTTCGTAAATAGCCGCGACAATTCATCCGCTCCGACGCCGGGACCGCTGTCACCCACACGCAGTTCGATGTGCCGCCCCTCGCGCTGCACAGCCACTTCAATACGACCATCGCGCGGTGTGAATTTCAGCGCGTTGCCTACGACTTCATCCATGATCTGTGCGAGTGCATCAGCGTCGGCGCAAACGCGGCCTGGGCCGGGCTTAAAACTGAATGCGATCTGTTTCACCTGCGCACGCGGCTGCATCGCAGCGACAATGGCGGCGATTTCGGTCGAAAGTTCGATCTCCCGCATTTCAAATTTCGCCTGCCCGGAATTGAGTCCCGTAGTGTTGAGGACGTTTTTTACCAGCCGCGTCATCCGCTCCACCGTCTGCCGGACCATCCCCAGAGTCTTCTGATCCGCCACACCAGACGCAAACGAATCGCACGCCAGCCGGATCGTTTGCAGCGGGTTGTTCAGGTCATTCGCGAGCATCGCCATGAGGTGCCCACGCTCACTGCGCAATTCGGCAAGTTGCCCCTCCGCATAGCGTCGCGCAGCGTCCATTCGTCGAGCCCGGTAGATAAAAAACACCACGGATACCAGGGCCAGCACCACTAAAACCCACGGAAGCGTCGCCCACACGACACGCATCCCGCTTTTCTCCCATTCCGAATCAGTCTGCCCGGGTGCCGAAGGCGGCCCTTCCGCCACGCCAGCCAGCACGGCGAGAAAATGAAAACAAACAGGCAGGCAGATTGCGACCATGCGTGCGCACGCTAACCGCAGCGAAGCTCCCGCGACAAGCCTGCACGACTCCCGCATTGCAAAGACGCGCCGCCCGGCTACGGTCGCCGCACTAAAAATGGCGCAATCCCGTCGCGCAGAACGCACCTCTTCCTCAATACAGGAAATTCTCGGACTCAGCCTTCTCGTGCTGGGTATCCTGCTTTTCCTCGCACTCATTTCCTACACACCACGCGACGTGCCGTCGTGGTTTCCGCTCTCCCATGCCGCCTCAACGAGCAAGACGTCGCAAAATTTTGTCGGCACGCTCGGAGCGATGATGGCCTGCGTGAGCTACGTCTTTTTAGGAGCAGCGAGCTACCTGCTCTCGGCCTCCCTCATCGCATACGGCGCGACCACGCTTTTTGGTCGCCCGATGGGATTCGCACTACGTCCGATTTGGACGGCAGGGTTCGTATTCAGCGGAGCATGCCTGCTGCATGTGCTCGGCTGGTCGCTCATTGATAGCGCGAAAATGAACATCGCCAGCGAAGGCGGCATCATCGGCGAATACATCGGTGGCAAAATTTTCCACAACATCTTCGGCCCTGCATCCGTGCTCGTGCTGGGCCTCATCTATATCGTCTCGCTAATTCTCATGACCGGACTGCGCCCCATCGCAGTCGCGCGGCGGCTCATCGCCATGCCCGGCGAATGGCTCGAAGCACACCGTCAGCGCCAGATTGAAAGTGCAGGCGAAGAAAAGCGCCTCATTTTAGAGCAACAGAAACTCGAACGTGAGCAGCGCCGTCTTGAGCGTGATTTGGGTAAGCGCCGCAGTAAAACTGAAGAGGACGAAAACGAAACTCCTGCAAAACTCCAGCAGCCCGAACTCCTCCCGCTCGATGGTGAAAAGGAACCCGAACGACCTGCGCCAAAAATTTTCGATTCCGCTGCACCCCCGCCGCCCGCCGTGAAAAAGGAGAAGGAAAAGAAAAAAATCGAGCTACTCGCGACGCTGCATAACGAGAACTACAAACTCCCGTCGCTCGATTTGCTCGATGCGATGGACACCGAAAACCGCGTCGTCGCCAGCCACGAAGAGTTGCTCGGCGTCCAGAATCGCATCATCGAAACGCTCGCTGAATTCGGCATCGCCGTCACCGCGGGCGACATCACGAAAGGCCCGACTATCACGCGCTACGAAGTCTATCCCGCCAAGGGCGTCCGCGTGGATCGCATTACCACCTGCGAGCGCGACCTCGCGCGCGCCACTCGCGCCGAGCGCATCAATATCCTCGCGCCCATCCCCGGCAAAGACACCGTCGGCATCGAAATCGCCAATTCCAAAAAGCAAAAAGTCGCCCTGCGCGAACTGCTCGAATGCGAAGATTTCGTCGCTTCCAAAGCGAAAATTCCGATCGCACTTGGCAAGGACGTTTATGGCAAAGCGATCATCGCCGACCTCGCCGCGATGCCCCACGGCCTCGTCGCCGGCACCACTGGCTCGGGCAAAGGCGTGTGCATCAACGCCATCATCGCCAGCATCCTCTACCGCTTCACGCCGGAGGATCTGCGCCTCATCATGATCGATCCGAAAGTCGTCGAGATGCAGATGTATAACACCCTGCCTCACCTCGTCGTCCCCGTCGTCACCGATCCGAAAAAAGTCCTGCTAGCCCTCAAGTGGGCCGTGAACGAAATGGAAAAGCGCTACGCCATTTTCGCCAAGTGCGGCGTGCGCAACATCGGCAGCTTCAACACCCGCCCGAAGCCAAAATCGCAAAAGGAACTCGATGCGGAAAAATCCGCCGCCGCCGCGCCGACAAGGCCCAAGCCGCTCGACGGAGTGGATCTCAATGCAGATCCGGGTGTCGCCAGCAGCAGCGACATTCTTGGCCGGCCCTTCGGCGAAATCACCGAGGAAGACGACGGCCCACCCGTGTTGAACGCCACTTCCGAGCTTTACGGCACGCCCGACAGTGACCGCGAAACCGTCGGGGAAGAACTCGATCGCGTCGAGCAGGCTGAACTCGGCATCACCGTCCAGCGCGACGACGGCATCATCGTTCCGGAGAAAATGCCGTTCATCGTCATCATCGTGGACGAGCTTGCCGACCTCATGCAGACCGCGCCCGCCGATGTGGAATTGCTCATCGCACGCATCACGCAGAAGGCGCGCGCCGCAGGCATCCACATGATCATCGCCACGCAGACACCGCGCGCCGACGTCATCACCGGCGTCATCAAGGCAAACGTCCCCTGCCGCATCGCATTTCAAGTCGCCAGCCCGCTCGATAGCCGCGTCATCCTCGATGAAAACGGCGCTGAGCGACTCCTCGGCATGGGCGACTTGCTCTACCGCCCGCCGGGCACTTCGCGCATGATTCGCGCGCAGGGCGTGCTCGTCACGGACGAGGAAGTCCACCGCGTCGTCGCGTTCGCAAGCGCGCAGGGCGAGCAGTGTTTTGAAAGCGACATCCACTCCAAACTCGAAAACGGCGGCGGCGACGATGAGGAGGAAGTGAGCGATGAAGACGAGGAACTCGTCGCAAAATGCCTCGAAGTCATGCAGCAGGAAGGCAAGGCCAGCACCTCGCTTTTCCAACGTCGCCTGAAACTCGGCTACACGAGGGCCGCGCGCATTTTGGACATCCTCGAGGATCGCGGTTACGTCGGCCCCGGCGACGGCGCGAAGCCGCGCGAAATCCTGCGCTCGGGTGGCGAATAGCGCAGGTTTGCATTGCGCGCAGCGCGGCAACCGCCAACTTGATGCACGGTATGGATCACGATTTTGGAAAACGACTGGCAAAGGCACGCGCCGCACGCGGACTCGGCATCGAGGAGGCCGCGCACGCCACGCGCATTCGCGCATCGCACATTCAGGCGCTGGAGGACGGCAACCTCGTAAAATTCCCGAACGCAGCCTACGCGAAAAGTTTTCTGGTCATGTATGCGCGCTTCCTCGGCGTGGATGTGAGCGACGTCGCTTCGCAAATTGACACCTCGACACAGATGAAGGTCGAGGATTTCCAATACCTCACCAACCGCGCCGGTGAGGAAAAAAAGCTGCAACGCGACGCCACAGACACACGCTACGATTTCGTTGTTCCTCAAAAAAGTGGCGGCTCATGGATGCCGCTCATCGCCCTCGCGGGCATCGTCGTTGTCGGCGTGATCGTGTTCATTGTGTGGAGCAATTTCACCCGCATCGAGGACTCCGACATCAAGCCGATTCCCGCACCAGCCGCAGCCGATACCAAAGCCGCTGTGCAATCGCTCGGCGATAGCGCGCCCACCCAAAAAGAGTCCGCACCTCAAACCGAACCCGTGCCGCCGCGCCCTATCGTCATCTCCCTCCCGCCTGCGCCTGAAGATACTGAAATTCCGCGCGCGAAACCCATTTCCCCGGTTGCAAAAATCGCTGCCAGTGACACCGCCGCACTCGCCGATCTCACGCCGCCTTCACAGCCCGCGCCCATCGCATCCGCACCGCCGGAGGAAAACAACGCGCCGGATGTTGATGCCGATGTCATCGTTCTTGAGCCTCGCAAAAAAACATGGGTCGTCATCCGCACTGGCCCCGGCGGGCAGCCGCTCTTCGAGGATTTCCTCTATCCGAGTGCAAAGCCGATGCACCTCCCCGCAGGTCGCTATTTCATCGAGCTGAAAAGCGCGGATGCCGTCGAGATTTCCAAAAACGGAAAACGCATCGCCTACTACGCACCCGGCGTGGTCGTTCAGTAGTTCAGTAAAGCGCGGCTTGCCATACGGCGCGTGCTCGTGCCTCCCTCCTGTGTGCATGATCAAAAATGGTGGCGTGAATACACAGAGCTTGCCGTGCTATTTTTCCTCCACGCGATGGCGATGGGAATTTGGTTCGTCCCGCTCGGCTCGGTGCTGGATGCACATGGCCTCACGCACATCAAAGCCTACGCCTATGCCACCGGCGGCATCTCGGCTTTCATCTCCCCGCTGATTTTCGGCGCGCTAGCCGACCGGCACATCTCACCGGTGCGACTGCTGCGCTGGCTCTCGCTGGCTACGGCGCTCGTGATGGCGCTTGCGACCACCGCGATCAAGTTTCACTGGAGCACCGTTGCCATCCTCGTGCTCATTCAAATTCACGCCCTCTGCGCGACTCCCACTTGGAGCATCTCGACCACCATCGTCCTCGCGAAACTGAACAACGCGAAACGCGAATTTGGCCCCATCCGCGCCATGGCCACGCTCGGCTGGATCGCCGGCTGCCTGCTCGTCTCCGCACTTCATGCCGACAGCTCCACGCTCGCAGGCTACGGCGGTGTGGTGGCCTGGCTCGCTGTCTCAGCCTTCACTTTCGCCCTCCCAAGCGTCGCGCCGCCTGCGCAGACGGAACATCTTTCGTGGAAGCAACGTCTCGGACTCGACGCTCTTTCGCTGATGAAAAATCGCGATACGTGCGTCGTCTTCATCGCCGCCACGCTCTACAATATGCCGCTCTGCGCATTTTACCCCGAGACGCCGCTGCACATGAAATCGCTCGGCCTTCAAAGCACGACCGCATGGATGACTCTCGGACAAATCACCGAGGTCATCGCGATGTTTGGCCTCGCCGGACTCCTCGCCCGCTGGCGCTTGAAAACCGTCATCCTCGCAGGCATCGGCTTCGGCGCGGTGCGCTACGTCTTTTGCGCGCTCGACAGTAAATGGTCGTTGCTCACCGGCGTCACCCTGCACGGCTTTGCGTTCGTGCTCGTGTATATCACCGTCCAGCTCTACCTCGAACAACGTATTGACCCGCGCTGGCGTGCGCGCGCGCAAGCACTGCTCACCCTCTTACTCAGCGGCTTCGGAAACCTCTTCGGCTACCTCGGCTGCGGCTGGTGGTTCAAAGCGAACACACATGGAGAAATCACCCACTGGCCGCAATTCTGGGGCGGCCTCGCAGCAAGCGTCGCCGCCGTCTGGATATTCTTCGCCCTAGCCTATCGCGGCCGCGCGGCGAGCGAGGAAGTTAAAGCGGAGGGATAAACGCTACTCTACCTCACCCACGAGGTCATAGACCTGCGTGCCGGTGATGCGGACGTTCACGAATTCGCCGACGGGCGCGGGTTTTTTGAGGAGGATGCGGCCGTCAATGTCCGGGGCGTCCACTTCGCCGCGGGCGACGAGGGGCTGGTCCACGAGGGCGCGGATGGTTTTGCCGACTTGCGCGGCGCTTTGCTCGGCGGCGATGCGCTGCTGGAGCTTCATCGCTTTTTTGTAGCGCGCCTGCTTCACCTTTTGCGGGAGCTGGCCCTCCATTTTTGCGGCGCGCGAGCCTTCCTCTTGTGAATAGGTGAAGACGCCGAGCCGCTCGAACCGCGTGCGCTCGATGAAGTCGAGGAGGTATTCAAATTCCTCCTCCGTCTCGCCGGGAAAGCCGACGATGAAAGTCGTGCGGATGGCGATGCCGGGGATGCCGGCACGGATGCGGGTGATGAGATTTTCGATGTGCTCGCTGCTCGTTTCGCGGCGCATGACTTCGAGCATTCGCGGGTGGATGTGCTGGAGCGGCATGTCCACATAGCGCGCAACGTGGCGACATTCGGCGATGGTTTGGATGAGTTCGTCGCTCCAATGCGCAGGATGTGTGTAAAGCAGACGCACCCAGAAATCGCCTTCGATTTTGTCCAACTCGCGGAGCAACCGCGTGAGCGTGACGCCACGTGCGCTGTCCACCGGCTGACGCGGCCCGGCTTTCTCCGCCCACAAATCCATTCCGTAGTAAGTGGTGTCCTGGCTGATGAGGTTGATTTCCTTCACGCCCTCGGCGACAAGCCCGCGCACTTCGGCGACGACGCTCTCGATAGTGCGGCTGCGATGCTTACCGCGCATCTGCGGGATGACGCAAAACGAGCACGGGTGGTTGCAGCCCTCGGCGATCTTTGTGTAGGCGGTGTGCGAAGGTGTGAGCCGCACGCGCGGCGTGTCCCAATCGGGGATGTAGGTGGGTTTGCGAGTGACGAGATTGAGCGGCTCCCACGCTTCGTCGGTGAGCGGAACCGATGTCGAATGAGGGATGGAGGATGACGAATTTGCAGGCGCACGACCGAGCACTTTTTCGATGATGCTGCCCACGTCTTTCACCTGATCGAGGCCGATGAACGCATCCACTTCCCCGTTGAATTCCCCCGCAAGATCATTGCTGAAACGCTGGCTCATACAGCCTGCAACGATGAGCTTTTGATCCTTGCGCCGTTTTTTCAGCCCCTTGGTTTGATGAGCTTCGAGGATGGCCTCAATGCTCTCCTCCTTCGCGCTGTCTATGAAAGCGCACGTATTCACGATCAGCACATCAGCATCGGCGGCATCATTGGTCAGCGTCATGCCGCGGGCGATTACATCACCGAGCATAATCTCAGCGTCCACGAGGTTTTTGGCGCAGCCAAGTGAGATCATCCCGACTTTCGGAATGCGTGATTTCGGCGCTGAAGTGGTCTTTGTGCTCATCGTGAAGACCACGCACGATACACGCCCGCGGCCAACTGGCTAGTTTGGAACTCCCTTGCCAGTGCGGTGTTTTCCAGCACCATGCCTTACTCACCATGAAATTCTTGGCCGCCCTGCTCGCGCTTTGCGCATCCGCCCTCGCCGCTGTTCCTACTGTGGGCGGGCTTACGGTGGGACCCATTTCTAGCGGTGCAGTCACGCTGAGCTCCTCGGTGACTACGAACGACAGCACGACGAATGTCACTTTCCGCTACGGCTTCGGCGGTAACCTCGATAAAAAACAGGTGGTGTCGCTTTCTAATGCCTCCAGCGCACAGACCGCGAAGGTGAATCTCACGAGTCTGGTCGGGGGGCAGACGTATCATTTCAAAGTGGAGGCCGTGAATGGCGATGGGACGACGGAGGTGGATGGGAGCGACTTCACCGTGCCGGGGTATGCGCCGACAATAGTTCTTCAAAACACCACGACGCCGCTCGGTGGAAAAGCGACGCTGAAAGCAACCATCACCAGCAACGGTGCGGCTACGACGGTGACTTTCAGCTACGGCACGACGACGAGTTACGGGACCACGGTCACAGCGACGCCAGTTCTGCTCGCCGCCGATGTGGATAAAGCCGTGACCGCCTCGCTCGAAGGGCTCGACCGAGGGACGACCTATCATTTCAAAGCCACCGCAACGAGCACTCTCGGCACGACAAACACGGCTGACACGATTTTTCTAGCGGCCACAAACGCAGCACCCATCGCGAAAGCCGATACCGCGACTTTGCGTGGTCGGACTCCGATTGTCATCAACGTGCTGAAAAACGACAGCGACAAGGAGGGCGACGTGATTTCGATCAGCAGCGTGACGCAAGGCAAGCAGGGCAAAGTGGAAATTGTTGGCAGCCAAATCCGCTATACGCCCGGTGACGGCACGACTTGGCCGGACACCTTTACTTACACTGTGGAGGATAATTATCTCGGCACACTCGGTGTCGGTGCGACTGCGACGAGCACTGTGACCGTTAAAGCACCCGGACTCGCCGCCGAGGGATTGCACTCAGCAACCATCAAGGATGCGGATGGAAACATCGTCGGCATCATCAATCTGCTGGGCACGGCCGGCGGCACCGTGAGCGGGAAAATTCTCTACGGCAACGAGAGGATTCCCATCAGCGGCACGCTCGACGCCAACGGACATTTTCACGCTTCCCTCAATCACAGCGGCGATTCGCCACTCGAAGTGGACATCACTTTTGATCAATCAGGCGCAACCACGCTAAACGCGACCGTCAACGACGACGGCAAGGAATTCACGGCATCCGCACCCCTCACCACGCTCACGGCAGCGAGGCGCGAAGAACTCAACGGAAGATACACTGTCCAGCTTCCCGGACCCACCGGCACGGACGCGCCAAAGGGCACTGGTTTTGCCTACATCAACGTGACTCCGTGGGGTGAAGTTTCCATCCGTGGAAAATACGGTGATGGTAGTAAATTTTACACACGCTCCGCACTCGGGGGTGCGGGCGATGTCGCGGCGATTGATATTTGGGCGGCGCGGAAAAATTCGCAGTTGAGTGGCACGCTCGCCTTCGGCACCGGCACCACACCCACACTCACCGGCACTTTGAATTGGTCCCGCCAGCCCGAACGCGGCGCGACTTTCTTCCCCGATGGTTTCACCGCAAGCGTAGCTGCCAGCGGTGCCATCTACACACCGCCGGACGATGGCGACCGCTCACTCGGAAAATCCAGCAAAGCCTCCAATTTGACTCTGCGCGATGGAAACCTGCTCTCGCCCATCACTCACAATCTCGTTCTCAACAAACGCGACGGCGTCGAAATCCTCGACCAGGGGCCTGAGAACATGACGCTGAAAATTGACCGCAAGAAGGGAATCTTCAAAGGCGAGTTCGACCACCCGCAGGACGGCTCGCGCAGGAAATTCCAAGGGGTTCTTTTGCAGGACAAGAGCATCGGGCGCGGTGTTTTCCTCGGCCAAAATCAAACGGGAACCGTGGAGTTCAACCTCGGCGCAGCGAAACCACCGACGACTGGTGGAACAACAGGAGGCGACACTGGCGCAAATGGCGGCACGGGCATAGATCTCGGCGGGCAGAACAACGGAGACCTGAACTTTGGAAATTAGCTCTCGGCTAAACCCCCAGCAATAAACGCGACGGTTGCTCGATGCCCTCTTTCACTTTCACGAGGAAAGTGACGGCTTCTTTTCCATCCACCACGCGATGGTCGTAGCTGAGTGCAAGATACATCATCGGACGCGCCACGATCTGTCCGTTCACAACGACTGCACGCTCCTGAATTTTGTGCATTCCGAGGATGCCGCTTTGCGGCGGATTCAGGATCGGCGTGCTCAGCAGGCTGCCGTAGATGCCGCCGTTGCTGAGCGTGAAAACTCCGCCAGAGAGATCGTCAGTGGTGATTTTTCCTTCGCGTGCCTTGGTTGCGAATCCAGCGAGATCGCGTTCGAGATCAGGGAAAGTTTTTGCTTCCGCTCCACGAACCACGGGCACCACAAGACCGCGCTCGGTGCCGACGGCGACGCCGATATCGTAAAAGTGGTTTTGCACCAGTTCATCGCCTTCGACGCGCACATTGATCTGCGGCACCGCTTTCAGCGCGACGACCACGGCTTTGATGAAAAACGACATGAAGCCGAGTTTGATGCCGTGCTGCTTTTGAAAATCTTCTCCCAGCTCCTTGCGCAGAGACATCACTGCGGACATGTCGGCTTCGTTGAAAGTGGTGAGAATCGCCGCTGTGTGCTGAGCCATCACGAGCTGGGCGGCGATCTTCCGGCGTAAAGGAGAAAGCTTCTTCCGAGTGCTGCGGCCATCGCTCACGGGCGCTGAATTTTCTGAAACAACAGTCAGCGATTCGTTGGCCGCCTCGATTGCTGCCGAAAGCGAAACCACTGGTGCTGGCTCAATGGCTGGCGCTGGCGCTGGAGCGGATTTCTTCGCGGCCTTTTTCGGTGCCGGCTTCTCAGGCTCGGGCGTAGCGACGGCTAAGGAATCTTCAATCGTCGCAACAACCTCGCCGATTTTCACCTCTGCTCCGGCTACAGCTTTGATCCGTAAAATGCCCGCAGCATCGGCGGTGATCTCGGTCGAGACCTTGTCTGTTTCGAGCGTGAGCAGAGCGTCGCCCTTGCTCACCGCATCGCCATCGTTCTTCAGCCACGCCGAAATCATGCCGCTCGTGACCGACTCTCCCACCGCTGGAATTTTTACATCAAGACTCATACGCCGACACGTTCGCCACGAATCGGCCCTTTGTGCAACGGCAAAGCTCGCTCAAGTCTCCAAATAAAGAATCCGTCCGCAGTTCAGGCAGGTCGTTACGACCTTCGCCGTGCGGACTGCGTGGAAAACGTGCGTCTGCGCTTTTACATGGCAGCCCTGACAAATTTCGTTTTCGAGCGCGACAACGGCGTGGCCATCTTTTTTGTCAAAGAGCCGCTGGAATTCATCGAGCAGGTCTTCATCCACATCTGCCGCGAGCTTCTCGCGGTCGGCTTGGATTTCGATCATCTGCGCTTCGAGCGCCTTTACTTTGGCATCGAGATCCGAGCTCTGGCTTTGCACCTGCACCTTTGTTGCGGCGGCTTCTTTTTCTGCGGCGGCGATGATTGGCTTTTGCTGCTCAGCTGCCTCCATGAGTTCCATCTCCTTGTCTTCGATGCCTGCGATTTCAATTTTGAGGCTCTCGATGGCGTGGTCGTAGGCGCGATACTCCTCGTTCTTTTTCGTTTCGAGTTTCTGCTGTTCGTATTTGTTGATGCGGTCTGTGCGCGTGCGGACTTCGTTCTCAAGTTCCTTGCGCTTCACTTCGATTTCCTTGGCCTTGAGCTTCGCAGCATCGAGTGCGGCGGCTACGGCGCTGAGTCTCGCATCGAACGCCTTTCTTTCGAGCGGCGCGTTTTTGAGTTCGATTTTGAGCTGCCGCAATTTGCGATCGCGGTCTTGGATGACGAGAAGTTGAGTGACTGCGGGAAGAATCATGCGGCGGTGAAGTTGTTCTTTCGCACGCTGAGCGTCAACAGTTCGCCGCAGGAAAAGCCAAACGGCCTAAAGAAGCATTTGATCCTCGGGAGGGCTTGTTTTCTCCACGCGCTCGGCCTGAAGAACGGAAATGCGACGCCCTTTTTCGATGGGAAAACTGGGTTTGCCGATGATTTTTACCCACGTCATTTCGGGTATGGCGGGCATTTTCTCCACCTCCACGAGCGTGGCCACGGGGCGTGCGTCGGCGGCGCAACACGTCATAAACATTCGCACAGCCTTGAAGCGATTCCCGGTGGCGTTGTTCGTGTTGTCGGGCATGAACTGCGCGATGACTTGCACTTCCTTGCCCTCAAAGTCTGGGCGCAAAATCGCGTCCTGCGCAGCGTAAAGCAGGTCGAGCACTTCGGCCATGATGTAACCCTCGGGAGTGCGCGTGAGATAATCTGTCGGGGATTTTTCCGGCTGCGTCGCTGCGGGCGCGGGTGTTGAACCGTCTTTATTCGGCAGCGGCAGGTCGTTCTTCGTATTCACCGGTCCCGGAATTTTCGGATCGGCAGATTTCAGCGTTTCAAACTTTTTTTCCATCCTCTCCATCGCAGCGGGCAGGTCCTTCGCGTCCGTGGAGGTGCGGCGATTCTTCAGCATGTTGTTACTGAAATTATCGGGCGTATATGCCGCTGCAATGCAGATGGGCACGAGCAGAATCAGGAACGTGAGCAATTTTCCCGCGTTAGCGCGGCTCAGGCCGTGCCCGCACTCGGCGGAGGAACAGCAGCTCGCATCCGCCTTGAAAGCGACAAACACCACGGCCATCAACGCAAGCACGCACGCCGCTGCAAACGCATAGTAACGAAACTCCGGGGCGAGCATGTTTTTCATCTGCTCCGAGAAGTGGAAGAAAAATAGCACCGCACTCCACGTGGCGAGTGTGGCAGCAGGGAGCCAGCGGGCGATGAGCTTTTGCATGGCGGCGATTATAGGCGGGTATGGATGAAGAGGCAACCGATGCTTCCGAGCGATTGGGCTGCCTCACGTGCCTTTAATCCGGCATCCAGTCCGCCCAAAATCCAACAAATGAGCGCGATAAGCACGAACAGCGCGATGGAAAGGACGATGACGAAGCGCCGCTTGAAAAGAAGGCCGTAGAGCCAGAAGAGCTTCAGATCAAACACGGGGCCGAAGAGCATGAACGCCAGCTTCGACGCCGCAGAAAATGGCACAAACTGCGTCGCCGCCACAAACGCATCCGTGGAACTGCACAGCGCAAGCAACGCAGCCACGACCATGAGCGTGATCACCGAAAGCAACGGCTGCCCTTCCGCTAAAGGTGAAAGCGCCTCTTGATTGATCCCGACGGCAAACACACTCGTGATCCCAGCTCCGATGACGAAATAGAACGCCACATCCAGAAAGTCCGCCGTCGCCGACTGCACCGCGAGCACCAACCTGCGCAGAGGCGAAGCGGAGGAGATCATTTGCGCAAAGTCGGGTGCTTCTTCCGGCGCTCCAGAAATGCTCAAGCCAGCGCGGCGCTTCGGCTGATCATCGGGCAAAATACCTTCCTGCAAAATTCGGCGTTTGGGGAGTTGATGGATGATGAGTCCGAAAACCACGGCGATCAAAAAACCAAACCCGAGCCGCAAAGCGACCATGAGTTCAGGCTGCTGCCCGGTAAACGCCTTGAACGTGCTGATGGCCACAATCGGACTCACGATGGGTGCGGCCAGCATATAGGTCATCGCCACCGCCACCGGCACACCTTTGCGGATGAATCGTCGGACGATGATCACGCTTCCACATTCGCACATCGGGAAAATCAACCCCAGCAGCCCGGCCATGAAAATCGCCGGACCCGGTTTGCGCGGCAGCATCTTCGTCACTCGCTCGGACGAGACGAATACATCCACCATCCCCGAGATAATCGAGCCAAGCAGCAGAAACGGGATGCCCTCGAATAAGACGCTGAGAAACGCCTTCGAAAAATCTCCGAAGGAAAAATTAAAATTATTCGTGAGCCAGTCCATCAAAGTATTTGTGTCGGATATTACCAGCAGCCGGAGATTCCATTAGTTCGTTCCCTCTTCTGTGCGCGTTCCACCGCCGAGTAATTCCGGCGCCTGCAAACTTCGCGCGCTTTGCTCCAACGCCTTTGGCTCTTCGATCTCCTTGCCATTGGCCGCTGCGTGCAGATCTTTGAATTTACGCGCGGTAACAAACACGCGCGTCTCCAGCGAGCGCGTCGCGTCGTTGTAGGCATCCACGGCGCTGCCGAGATTTCTTCCGACCTTGGAAAAGTGTTCGCCGAGTTTCGACAGCCGCTCGTAAAGCTCCGCACCGAGTTCGCTGATCTGCTTCGCGTTTTCCGCCAGCTTTTCCTGCCGCCAGCCGTAATGCACGGCGCGCAGCAATGCGATGAGTGTCATCGGCGTGGTGAGCATCACGTTTTTCTCGGCGCTAAATTCTATTAGCCCCGGATCGTGCTCCACCGCCGCTCCGAAAAAAGTCTCCGCTGGCAGAAAGAGCACCACAAACTCCGGCGCTTCGCCAAACTGCTCCCAATAGCTCTTCGCCGAGAGCGCTTTGATGTGTTCGCGCACCGCCTGCGCGTGCTCGCGATAGGCCGCAGTGCGTGTGACTTCATCGGTCGCGGAAACCGCGCGCTCGTATGCGCTGAACGGCACCTTTGAATCCACGACGACGGTCTTTCCGCCGGGCATTTTTACCAACATGTCGGGACGCAACCGCCCGCCTTCGCTCTCCGCGCTTTGCTGTTCGTAAAAATCGCAGTGGTCCTGCATTCCCGCCAGCTCGACCACGCGGCGAAGTTGAATTTCCCCCCAACGACCGCGCGTGCCCGACGAGCGCAGCACGTTCGCAAGGCGGCCCGTCTCGCCGCGAAGTTCGCGCTGCGTTTCGATGAGCGATTTTACCTGTGTCGCAAGCCCTTCGTAGGCACCGGCGCGCGTCTTTTCGATTTCGTTCATCTGCGTATCCACGCGAGCGAGCGATTCGCTCACGGGCTTCAGCAACTCGGCGATGGCCTGCTGCTTCTGCGCGAGGTCTCCACTCGCCTTTTCCTGAAACTGCCCGAGCGCCGTCTTCGCCAGTTCGAGGAACGATGCGTTGTTCTGCTGAAGCGCCTGTGCGCTGAGGGCGTGAAAAGCATCCGTCAGTTTCTTCTGCGCATCGTCGAGGATGGCGAGCTTCTCCGCTCCCTGCTGCCGCTCTTCGGAAATCTGCATCTCCAGCGCCGCCAGACGCGCATCCGCCTCGCTTTTCGCCGCGCGCAATTCCGCCAGCGCACGTTCGCGCTCCTCGCCTTCGCGCTGAAGCTCAGCGACTCGCGCCGCCGCCGTAGTTGCATTTGCCTCCGAAGTCGCGAGTCGAGTCGAGAGCGCCAGCTTTTCCGCGCCGTGTTCCGATTGCAGCTTGGCCTCCTTTTCCGCAACCGCCGCGCCAACGCGCTGCCGCGCAAAAAGCCACATCAGCCCTGCGCCTGCTACAGCGCCGCCGAGTGCGATCAAAATGGAAGTCGTGTCTGCCAAAGTCCCGCAAGACTGCGCATCACGATGCGTCGTGGCAAGTCACCCAATTCGTCATTCGACATTTCGACTGGCACCCGCCAAAAGCCTCGCCCTCATGCGCACGCTCATCGCGTTCCTTTTCATCACAGCCGCCGCCTTCGGAGCGGGCGGGCCCGAGAACGCGCTCATCGTCGTCAACGCCGATAGCTGGGCCTCGACGTGTGTCGCCAACGAATACATCGCCGCGCGTTCCATTCCGCCGGACAACGTAGTTTATCTCCGCGACATCCCGTCTTTTGAAAGAATGGATGTGGAGCAGTTCCGCGAACGCATCCTGCGCCCCGTTTTGCGAACGGCGGAGGAACGAGGCCTCTCGTCGCAAATTGACTACATCCTCTACAGCGCGGATTTTCCGACGGCGATTGATGTGGCCGCGGACATGGCCGGCAAGGAGTTCCCGAAAACAATCACGCCATTGGCATCCATCAACAGCCTCACTTTTTACTATCAGTTCACACTCTCAAAGAATCCCGGCTACCTCGGGATGAATACGAACTTTTATTTCCGCCAGCGCTCCCTCGTCGCACCCGAAAAGCCGTGGCCCGAAGCCGACAAAAAAACTTACAACGCAGCACTTGCAGTTTTCTTCAAAGTGAGCGCGGCGCGTGAGAAGGCGCGTGAAAAGAAAGACGAACAGCCCAAGCCCGAGAGTCTCGCCGAGGAGAGACAATTACTCATGGGAGCGCGTGCGACTTTCCTTAAACTGAAAGTGGATCATCCGAAATCCACCGAACTGCTTTACAACATCGCGTGCATCGAAGCGCAGCTCGGCAACTATGTGGACTCTGTCTCCGCGCTCGGTGAGGCGATTGAAAATGGCTGGTGGGATATGCAGCGTGCGCAACAAGACCCCGACCTGCGCAGCGTGCGAGACCGCGAGGATTTCAAGGCGCTCATGGCTCGTGCGCGCGCTGTGAAGTTTGAAATCTCACCATCCAGCGGGTTCCGCTCGTCCGTAGGATGGCTGCCAAACGGTCAGGTCGTTCCCGCAGGAAATGGCGTGCGCTATCTTCTCTCGACGATGCTCGCCTACACGAGTGGTCGCGGAAATTCCGTGCGCGAAGCGGTCGCAGGGCTACGCCGCAGCGTTGGCGCGGACGGCACGCGCCCGCTCGGCACCGTGTATTTTCTCGAAAACAACGACGTGCGCTCAACCACGCGCGAGTGGGGATTTTCCCGCGCAGCGGAAAAACTGCGCGACTCCAATGTAGCCGCGAGCGTGGAGAAAGGTATTCTGCCACAAAACAAAAACGATGTGGCCGGGCTTACAGCGGGCGTTGCCGATTTCGATTGGGCAAAGAGCGGTAGCACTATTTTGCCCGGCGCAATTTGCGAACATCTTACGAGCTTCGGCGGGATGCTCCACGAAGGTGATACGCAAACGCCACTCACGGATTTCCTGCGCCACGGTGCGGCGGGAGCGAGCGGAACGGTGAACGAGCCATACGCGATTCAGGCGAAGTTTCCGACGCCTTTCATCCACTGGCACTACGCAAATGGCTGCACGCTCGCCGAGGCTTTCTACCAAAGTGTCGCTGCGCCCTACCAACTCCTCATCGTCGGCGATGCGCTTTGCTCACCTTGGAAAAAACGATTCACAGTGAAGGCGGACGGCGTGAAAGTCGGGGCTGCCATTAAAGGTTCATTTACGGTGAAGCCCGTCGTCGAGTCTGCTGATGGCCTCAAACCCGCTTCGTTCGAGCTATACCTCGATGGCCACCGCTCCGGTGCCGGAGGACCGAATAGCTCATTCACCGTGGACACCGCCAAGCTCCACGACGGCCCGCTGCAAATCACACTCGCGGCAAACAGCCTCGACGCGGTTTCGACGCGGGCGAGCATCAACATTCCCGTCGTCGTTCGTAACAGCGATGTCGCGCTGAACGTCACGGCCCCATCGGGCGATTGGTCGTGGGACAAACCCATCACGCTGAAAGCCGCCGCAACTGGCGCGAGCGCGATCCTTTTCCGACAAAATGGCCGAGAGGTCGGACGCATTGCAAACGGTGCCGCAACGATCGATCCGCGCACGCTCGGGCAGGGTCCAGTGCGAATCCAGCCAGTCGCGCTGCTTGATGGAGGGCGCGAAATTTGGAGCGAGCAGATACTGCTCAATATCACACCACCCGCTGCGATTCCCGCGCAAAGCCCGGCGATTGGGATGGTGTTTGAGAATGGATTTTACGTCACGCCCGCCGGAGGCGCTGCGGCGCTTGTGCAAAAAGCGGAGGGCGACTGGCTCGCAAAGGCTGGAGTCGTGAAGGACGGCGAATTTGCCATCGAAGCATGGCTCCGCGTGCCATCGGATGACGTGTATCAATTTCAACTCCGCGGTCCGTCAAAGCTCCGCGTGATCGTGGACGGCCAGACGCTCGACTGGCCACGTGGAAAAGAATGGTGGTTCCTCCCCGCTCACCTCGCACGCGGCCCGCACCGCATTCGTATCGAAGGAAAAGCGGACGGCACGCCGCAACTCGATGCACGCTTCGGCGGCCCCGGCTGTCTGCGTCTGGATGGCGCGCGCTTTCAGCACGCCAAGGCAAAATAACCTACGTGCAAACGGGGAATCCTTTGCGCATCGAAGCCCACGGCTCCTCGGTGGAAACATCCACCAGCCCCGGCTCCGCTGCATTTGCTGGTGAGAGAATCGCGAGAAACACGAGGCGTTCGTTGAAAATATTGTAGGTCCCATGCACCTCGCCCGTCGGGATAAAAACAATTTCGCCCGGCCCGATGATGCGGTGCTCTTTCCCACACCACTGCTCCGCGCGCCCCGAGAGAATGTAGATGATTTCCTCCCGCGTCGGATGCGTGTGAAAACCATGGCACCTGCCGGGTTCCATGTTCGCGCGCACGAGCAACAGCTCCTTGTTGTCCACGATGTCATTGCGACACAGCCATTCCTCCAGCGCGAACGGCGAACGATAATCCACTTTTTCTGCTGCGGTGACGAAACGACGGAGATTTGGAGTGCTCATGCTTTTTGTGTGAAAGAGCGGATCGGGAAGGTAAAGGCGAAATCGTTCAAAGTTCGTAGATGACCTGCATTGAGGCTTCGAAGGGGCCGTCGCGCACCAGTTCGGCGGGGGGCGGCTGCACTTGTTTGAAATCGGGGATGGTTGCGCGAATCCAGTCGTCTACGAGTTGATTGCCGCAGGGTTTTTCCAGCGAAGTGGCGAGCACGGTGCCGTCGCGTGCGATTTTCACGTGGAGGATAGCGCTGAATTCGCGGTTGTTGCCCTCGACGCTCACCGGCTTGCGCGGCGCGCCGACGGCTTTGAATTTTGACCCGACGATGTCGCCGTAGGCCGCGAGCATGGATTGCGAAACTCCTCCCGCAGCGCCCAGCCCGCCCTTGGTGCCCGCGTTCGTTGCGTTGCCGGTTCCGGTTCGTTCCTTCGTGTTTGCCTCGCCCGTGCCCGTCGCTCCTTCGCGAGTGTTTGCGGGTTTGAGTGCGGCTGGCTTTGGCGTCGCAAGCTTCGCGACTTGCAATGGAACTTTCTGGGCCGGCTTGGGCGTGGCTTTCACCTCCCGCTTCGGAGCCGGGGTCGCTGGCTTTGGCGTCGGCGTTGCCACGGGTTTGGGTGTTGGCGTGGGCTTCGGGGTTGGTTTGGGTGTTGGCTTTGGAGTGGGAGTCGGTGCGGGTTTTTGTGTGGAAAATTCCGACGGCGGCTCCGGCGTTTTTACTTCGGGCTCGGGTGGCTTTACTGGCTCCGAGGGCGGAGGCGGTTCGGCTGGTGGCGGCTCACTTTCCGGCGCTGCGGGAGCGCCGGGGATTCCGCCGCCATCTATCCACAGGATTTGCTCCGCCGGTTTGTGTTTCCATTTTGCCGCAAACCACACGCCGCCGAGAAATGCGAGATGCAGCGCTAGGACGATGAACAGATTGCGGCTGAAGCTCGACTCGCGCTCACCAGTCGGGGCCAGCGGATCGTAGTTCATTGCGGCGGCGTGCTCACAAATCCGATCCGCTTCACGCCCGCGCGCTTCGCTGCGTCGAGCACTTCGCTGAGACTTTGAATGGGCAGCTCTTTGTGCGGGCGAATAAGCACGGCCAACTCGGGCTCGCCCTCGCGCAATGTGGTGAGGCGGCTTTCGATTTCAGCAAGTGTGAGCGGTGTTTCGTTCAAGGTGAGATGGCCGTCGGCGTGGAGTGAGACGGTTTGCACCTTGTCCATATTCACCGGCTGTGCGGAGGTCTGGCCGTTTGGCAGCACGAGGTCGGTGCTGTTTTCCATGAGCGGCGTGGTGATCATGAAAATGATCAGCAACACAAACGCAAGGTCGAGCAGCGGTGTGACGTTCAGCTCGCTCAGCGTCTGGAGTTGATGGCGGTCGGAAAAACGGCGCATGGCTTACAAATTCCGGCGGCGCTCGCCGTGATCCACATACTTGTGCTCGAAGGCGCTCGATAGCTCGGCGGCGAAATTATCCAGCTCCACGACCATCCCGCGCAACGTGGTGATGAGCCAGTTATAGCCAAACATCGCCGGAATCGCGACGAGCAGGCCGGTGACCGTCGTGACGAGCGCAGCGGAAACACCCGGTGCCATCGCGGCGAGATTCGCTTTTCCCGCCATCGCCACATCGCCAAACGTCTCCATCACGCCCCACACCGTTCCGAGCAGCCCGAGGAACGGCGCGCCGCTCACCGCGGTGGAAAGCAGCACCATCTGCGATTCGAGGCGCAGCGCGCTTTCGCCGACTGCGCGTTCCATCGCTGTCTGCACCATGCGCATCTGCGCGTGCGAAATTTTTGGCGATGTCTCCAGCCGCGCGGCGAAAGTTTCATCCACCTCCGCAGAGCCGAGCATCTGGAAACACAGTTCCTTGCACCCCGCCTGATAGACGGCAAATATCGGCGCTCCCGAAAACCGCGCACCGCTCGAAAACAATGACAACGGCTGGCGGTCGGCGCGAAACGCCTCGATGAAATCAGTCCTCCGCTCGCGCGCTTTGCGGAGCATCCGGAATTTCGTCACCATCACCGTCCACGAAAGCACCGACGCCGCGAACAGCGCGAGCAGGATGAGTTTCCCGGAAATCGTGGATTGTTCAAAAGCGTAGATCAGCCCGCCACCGGACTCAGCGAGGATTTGGGCTGGAAAGATGAGTGATGCCATCGCGCGAAAACGTTGTGTAGCGATGTGCGGGCGGCGAAGCAAGCGGCCTGCTTGTTCACATCCATGCCCCATGCGAAACATCGGGGTGTCTGTTGCACGGGAAAAAATCCGGGATTGCTGAAGGTTCAATTAGCGCCGATTTATTTGCTGTGCGCATTACACGCGTTCCATTCCCCGAAGTGAATGAACACCCTTTATCGCCCGCCCGCAGCCATCGCCCGCCGCCTCCAAAACCTCCAAAACAAGCCACAGCCCTCAATATGAAACTCGTTCCAGCCTAACACCTTCCTCTTCCTGTTATTCAGGAGGCGTTGCGGTTGTTCGGGTAGGAGTCATGCGTCTGGGAAATAGGTGAACACAAAATAGCACGATGCGACCGCCGCTCCGAGCCCACATAATCGGCCTGCGAAACTGGACGCTCCGCGAGGAGGATACGGGGGAAGTGCCGACGCAACTAACTGCACGAATGCCGCCGCGGGGCAAAGCACCATGAGAACCGGCCAAACATGGAACCAGAATCGCCAAAGCGACATACCGCCGGACCCTGCCATCTGGGCGACGTTGGAAGAACCGCCAATGACAAATACCCGTAAGAACAGCAATAGGCCGAGTAGTGAACCGCAGCCTGCGACGAGCGATGCGACCGAAGACGCGGATCGAGGACGCCGACTGCACAAAACAGCATGTGCGATGGAAGCGGCAATCCACAAGGCGAGCAATAGCAGGTCAGGGTTCAATGGAGTGTCTTGACGGTTCGATTCTCGGGACGCGCGTAGCGACGCCTACCCCAAGCTCAGCGCTGCAGCGCATGGTTCGGCGACGTTCGGTTGCGCGTTGATGATGAGCTAAATGGCATTGGAAGGCGCTCGGTGAAACTCGTCGGCTGTGGACTGCTCGACACGAAGAAAATGAGGATTGGAGCGGCAGGACTCTATGAAAGCCTGAAGGGACTCGGGGCGGGAAAGCTCAAGGCGAAGGTGCTGCACCGCTCCGGCACGCTTCCGAGACGCGCCGCAAACGTAATCGGCATCGAGGTCGGGAAAGAGGTGGAACTGGTAATATGCTGCCTGCTCATCGCGGAAGACGAGTCGAAGGTAATGCTCGCTCGGCTCCTCGGGTGGCTCGGGAATGTCTGTTTGCTCGTCGTCGGTTGGAAGGTCGCCGGTGTCGAAGCCGATCATAAAGGATGGCCCCTCGCCCGGAAACTCATGGAGTAGCGCCGAAAGATGAGATGCAAAATCGGGTGACTGGTCGTCCAAGCGTGCGAGCAGCTCGAATAGCGCCCTCGCTGTCAGACGGTTGGCGGCCTGCCGGATGTGGCTATCTGTGTCGAGTTCATAAACTTCCCGGCGGCCGAGAACGATGTCCGCGATCTGTTCGGGCGAAGGATGAGGCATTAGAGGCTCCTGATTATGGAGTGCGCGTGCAAAACGCCTAACGACCAAGCTCAGCGACCGCCGCCGGGAACGCCCGTGCGGCTGCAACAATCGCTGACAAATTATCCGAACCGTCCGACTGCAAAGCGGGGCGGCGGTTCGCTGCAGCGCTCTGGTTAGGCCTATCGGTAAATATCCAATGGAGAATCATAACTCGGTCCAACCTGTGATGTGACCTTGCCGGAATGCTTATCAATATCAAAACTCAATC
>JBEIQV010000386.1:0-2530 GCA_040376335.1 Verrucomicrobiia bacterium
ATCGCAGCCATCCGTAATCTGATGGATGCAGCCGCAGTAAAACACGGCGGCAGGGCAAGGGTGGAAATCATGGAAGAGACGAGGGCGTAGCTCCCGCCGCTTGTGGGCTGATTCGTCGCAACTGCACGTCGTGCCATTTTGAAAGCAAGACGAGCGCTGTGAGAGCACCGACGAGCGCGCAGAACATATCGGACTGTGTATCCCACGGATCGCCCTGCGTGCCGAGAAACTCATCGGATTTTTGACCGAGGATAAGCGCGGTGAACCACTCGAAAAGCTCGTAGGTGGCGCTGATGGCGAGGCACGTGTTGACGATCAGAAAATTGCGCCAGCCGCGTTTGCTCACCACGCCGAGGCGGATGAAAAGCTCACGTGCGATCATCGCAGGCACAAAGCCCTGAGCGAAATGTCCGAGTCGGTCGTAGTGGTTGCGCGAAAGATGCAGCCAATCGCGAAACCAATCACCAAGTGGGACCCTCGCGTAGGTGTAGTGACCGCCGACCGCGAGCAGCACCATGTGAAGTGCGATGAGTGTGGAGAGTAGCGGGGTGAGGGGAAAGCGACGGTGCGTTGGAAAAATGATCGCAAGCCCGATAAGTGCCGGCGCGACTTCGAGTAGCCAGGTGACTTGATCAAAAGCGTCAATCGCAGACCAGACGAGCACGACGAAAACCGCGACCAGCAAGGACAGACGGTAAAACCTCATGCTTTCCAAACTAGTCGCAAAGTTTTCTCAAGTTCCTCCATCGGCAGGCCGATGACGTTTGAGTAGGAGCCTTCCACGCGGGCGATCATTTCACCGTGGTCGTCTTGTGCTGCGTAGGCGCCGGCTTTATCCAGCGGGCCGATGCGGGTAAGGTAGCTACGCAACTCAGCAGCGGTGCGGCGATGAAAGTGGACGCGGGTAACGACGATGAAACCATGTTCCTTTTCCCCATGCACCAGCCAGACGCCGGAATAAACTTCGTGTGTGCGGCCGTTCAAGCGGGAGAGCATCACGAAGGCAGCGTTCATGTCTGCCGGTTTTCCGAGCACTCGGCCCTCAAAAAACACTTCTGTGTCCACACCGATTACAACCCCGCTGGGACGCACGACTGCACGAGCTTTAGCCCGGGAATTGGCGAGGACGGTCTCGCCGGGCGAGAGGTGAGTAGGTGCAATTTCCTCTACATCGCGTGGAACGATAACTTCGAAAGTGTAGTCGTGCTCCGCCAGCAGCGCCCGCCTGCGTGGCGAAGAAGACGCCAGAATAAGCAAAGGCCGGGTTTTCAGCCCGGCCTTGCTTGCGATTGAAGGTTTATGTTTTCGCCGGGTCATTTACTTCGCGCCGGGAAGCGTGGGCATCTTCATCTCTTTGTATACCTGCGGAGCGACAAACTCACTATCAGCCACGGGATCCTGCGAAACTTTCACTAGTGTGGTGGTCATGTTGCCAACCGGTGTTTTGATTTCTGTTTTCACAGTCATGCCGGGCACGTCCATTTTGCTTGGGTCAAAACCTCCAGGCGCTGCATTGCTCATTTTGTTCATCTGGTCTTTGATGACTTGCGCGTCTGGAAAATCCTTCGCTACCCACAGCTTTCCACTGGTTCCACCCAAGTTGAATTCATAGACCTCGGTATCCCAAGCACCGACTTTCTCCTTCGTTCCGGTGGCTTTTGGCTTCTCCATTTTGGTGGGGTCAATGCCCGCGGCTTTTTGCGCAGCCTCGGCCTGTTTCTTGGCGTCGTTCATGTTCATCTTCATGGCCATTTTCTGCGCGTGCATGAGCGTGGTCATGTCGCCGGATTTCATGTTCATGATGACGGTGACGTTGCCGCCGACGGGGCTCGGCATGTCCATGCGGGCGTTGTCGCCTTTGATTTTCATGGTCATGTTGCCGTTCATCATCGCGGATTCCATCTTTTGCTCGATGGTGACATCTGCGCGGACAAACGCGGCGGTGACGAACAGTGTGGTGATGCAGAGGAGTATCTTCATTGTGGTGTGAGCGTGGCTGGAGGGGATGTGTGAGGCGAGAGGATTTTTGTGAACTCGACGTGCTTAATAGGCGACAAGGATGGGCACTGCGACCTGACGAATAGGTGCCTGCACGTCGGTGTTGCCTTCGCTTTGTTCGAGCGAAGTGACGAGGTTGTTTTCAAAAGTGACGGTCAATTTTCCAGAGGGCACTTTCACATAAATGGTGTCCGTCACGAGTCGCCCGGTTTTATCGTAGCCTGTGGTTTCCTGAGGGACTCGCGTGTAGCGGACAAATTCCCAGACTTCCTTGCGTCCCTGTGCGTCGAGTTTGGAGGTTTTCTTTTGCGCTTTGCCGAGCGAGGCAGCGACCTCTTCCGGCTTCATGTTGAGCGCGACTTCATTCTTGGCGATGAGCGCGGTGACTTCGGCTTTGCGTTTCGCGTTTTGCCGCAGGCTGTCGAGAAACTCCTGCTTCAGGGGCGTGAGCGATTTTGCATCCACCCAGCCGACTACGCCGCCTTGCGTGGCCTGTCCGCGGACGCGGTAGGATGTATCGGCGACAGCGATC
>JBEIQV010000208.1:0-5957 GCA_040376335.1 Verrucomicrobiia bacterium
CGCCTCGCCGAGCGTGCGCACTAGCATCGTTTTACCGAGGCCCGGCACGCCTTCGAGCAACACGTGGCCGCCCGCAAAGAAAGCGGTGAGCACGCCTTCGATCACGTCGTCCTGTCCGACGATGAGCTTGCGCATTTCATCGGCGATGCGCGTGAAGGTGGAGCGGAAACGTTCGGCTTGTTGTGCTGCGTCAGTCATGGGTTTGTTGGCGTGAAAATGCGCGCGGGCAGTGACTAGTCGTGAGTCGCCCGAGGTGCGAGTGCAAAGCTACTGCTTTGGCCGGATGGCCTCAAAATAGCGTTTGATGAGGAAGCGCGAGCCGAGCGGGATGTTTTCCTGCGTGACGGCGTCTTCAGCAGCGGAGGCGGCTGCGTTATAAAGTTCCTTGTAGCGTCGCGCGGCCTTTGCGTCGCCGCCCGTGGTCGGGATTAAAGCGGAGAGCGATTCGCCTTCCGCGAGTCTGCCGCTGAGTTGATCGCGCATATCGGGATCGTCGTTGGCGGCGTTCGCTTTTCCGAACGGCGTATCAGTCGTGCCCTTGTCCTTGTCGCTTCCGGGTTGTCCGCTCGGTTGAAGCGGATCACCGTTGTCGCCGCCGTTTTTGTCGGGCTTGCTAAAGCTGAGCATCGAAACCGGCGAATCTCCCTGCGGATCGCCATCACCCTGCTGCGGTTGTCCGTCGCCCTGTTGCTGATCCTTCATCCGCTGCAAAGCACCGAGCAGTTTCTTTAAATCATCGTCGGTCATTTGCTTTCCACCGCTTTGCTGTTTGCCGTTTTGTTGCTGCTGCGCGAGTTGTCCCTGCTTTTGCATGTCGTTGAGCATCTCGGAAAGTTGCTGGAGGAGTTGCTGCCGCTCCCCGCCTTGCTGCGCCTGCTGGCGGAGTAGTTCTAGCTGTTTGGACAGTTGTTCCTTTTGTTGTGCTAGATGATCGAGCGCCTGCTGGATCGCCTGCTGTGCCTGCGCGGCGGCCTCCTCGTTCTTTGCTGTGTCCGCGAGTTTTTTTGCCGCAGCACTGAGACTGCCTTCCTTCATGTCCTTCGCTGCGTCCTTCGTCAGTTCGTGTTTTGCGAGCGCGTCAGCGAGTGCACCTAATTCCACTGGCGTCGCCGCATCGGGTCTGCGGAGTTCCTTCACCAGTTCCTCCAATTTCGCCATCTCCCGCAGCGCCGCCTTTTGTGCCTCGCCGCCTTCGCGCGCCTCGGCGCGAATTTGCGCAGCGCTTTGCTTGAGACGCTCGGCGATGCGTTTTGAGTGTTCGTCGTCCGTGGATTTTGCAGCGAGTTTGTCGGCGAGGGTTTCGAGTTGCTTCACCGTGCCCGCGACTTCGGCGGTAGCGGAGGCGATGCGCGCATCACGCTCCGCAGCGGCGCGCAGGCCGTCCCACCAAAGGATCGCCAGTGCAGCGAGCGGCACAACCAGCCAGCGCAATTCCTCCGGCGGACGGATCGGCAGCAGCGGACGAAAATTCCGCGCACGCGCAAAATCCCCGGTCTCACGCATCGCGAGCAGCTCCATGTCCCCCGGCCTTTCCATCTCCGAAAAATCCAGCGCCGTGATCAGCCGGTCGCGCGTGTCGCCGAGCGAGTCCACGATTTCCGCCACACGGCGCAGAGTCGGTCGGCGCAACAATGCCACGACAACTCCTGCGACAGCACCAAGCACGAACGGCCTCGCGAGTGTGAGAGGGAGCGCGCTCAAATCTGGACGGGATGCATTCGTCCATGTCGCCAGCGCCGTGAGCGCTACGAGCATCGCGTAGAAAAAAAGTGTCGCCCGCGCTGTGCTTCGCAAAAAATCGCGTAAGAAAATTCTCCGTCGCAGTGCGCGGAGCAGGCGGCAGATGTCTTGGCCGGTGTTCAAAACGCAATCACGCTAGCTTGCTGGAGTTGACGCGCAACGTTGTCTTCCGGCGAGGCCCGACATTTTTCGCTTCCTAAGACATGCCCCCGTCTGCGCATTAACTTGATGAGATGACACCACTACGATTCCTCACGTTCCTCTTCGTGGCAGTAATTATCGGGCGCGTCGGTGCCGCTGAACAGCCCGCAACTGCGGATGAAAAATTGCGCGTCACCGCCGAGGTCTATCGCATTTTCGAGGCGAAATGCGCGGACTGTCATGGCAGTCATCTACCGAAGCCGAAGGGAAAATTCGGCTACGTGCTCGATCTTTTGCGTGTGGGTAAAAATCCGAAGTTCATCGAGCCGGGCAATCCCAAGGACTCCGAGTTGTTTCAAATGGTGAAGAGCAACGAGATGCCCGGCGAAGATGCCGACGTGCCGCCGCTTACGCCGGAGGAAAAAAAGACCGTCGAGCGCTGGGTGCTCATCGGTGCACCCGCAGAATTGCCGCCTACCTTAGTGCCGGGGCACGCGCCCGCCACGGCTGCCAAACCAGCGGAAGCAGTGGCTCCGTTTTTTACCCGTTTGCTGAACTGGCTCGGAAAATTTCATCCTGTCACGACGCATTTTCCCGTCGCGCTGTTGCTCGTCGCTGTGCTTGCAGAGTTTTTTGCATGGTGGTTGCGCCGCAGTGAATGGACACTGTTCGTGCGCTTCCTCGTTGTCCTCGGCGCGCTCAGCAGCATTCCCACCGCCACGCTCGGCTGGCTGGCAAACTATCCCACCGTAAGCGGCAGCCAGCTTGCACTTATTTATCGCATTCACCAATGGATGGGCACTGCGACAGCCTTGTGGGCCATTGTCTGCGCTGTGCTCATCTGCTCTGCGGAATGTGAGGAGGGTTCGATTGAGCGGAAGCGTTTTCGCGGCGCGTTATTGCTCGGTGCGGCGTTGGTCGCCATCGTCGGTTTCCTCGGCGGTGCGCTCGCTGCTGGCGGGCTGGATCACTACAAATTTTAGCAGCAGCTACGGCTAAAGAAGCATCAGCGCAGGGTTTTCGAGGAGCTTCTTCAATTCGGCGAGGTAGGTCGCGGCGACTGCGCCGTCCACCACGCGGTGATCGCCGCTGAGTGTGATGTTCATGCGCTGGCCGATGGTGATACTGTCTCCCTCGACGACTGGCTTTTTGACAATCGAACCAACGGCAAGGATGGCGGCTTGTGGCGGGTTGATGATCGCGCAGAATTGATCGATGCCGTAGGCACCGAGGTTGGAGACGGTGATGGTGCCGCCGACGAATTCCTCGGGTTTGAGTTTTTTGGCGCGGGCGCGTCCGGCGACGTCCTTCACGGCTTCGCTGATTTCGCGGATGGATTTTTTCTGCGCATCGCGGATGACCGGCGTGACGAGGCCGTCCTCGACGGCGATGGCGACGCAGAGGTTTACGCTCGCATACTGGATGATGGCGTCTCCTGCGAACGCGGCGTTCACGGCGGGCACTTTCTGAGCGGCTGCGACCACGGCCTTGAGCACGAAGTCGTTCACAGTGAGTTTTGCACCGCCATTTGCCTCGGCGTTTGCGTTGGCCTCGGCGCGGAGTTTCATCAGCGGCGCGGCGTCCATTTCGATGGTGAGGTAGAAATGCGGGATGTGCGTCTTGCTGGCGAGCAGTCGCTCGGCGATGACGCGGCGCATTCCCGTGAGCGGAATTCGTGTGTCCTCGGCACCGGCGGGTGTCGCGGGAATCGGCGCGGGGCCGGAAAATACAGGTGCTGCGGCGGGCGCGTTCTCCACGTCGCGTGCGATGATACGTCCGCCGGGGCCCGTGCCCGTGAGGCGTGCGAGTGCGACGCCCGTGGCGGCGGCGACTTTCCTCGCGAGCGGCGAGGCTTTCACGCGACTCGAACCACTGCCGAGCGCTGCACGCGAAGTCGGCGCAGCAACGGGAGCCGCCGTGGCGACTGCTCCGGGAGTCACAGCCGCCGCAGCAGCAGCGGGGCGAGCGACTACAGTGGGCAGCGATCCATCCGCAGGAGGCTGTTCGCCTTTTCCCAAAATGAGTGCGATGGCCGTGCCGCAAGGGACGCGTTGCCCGGCGGCGACGAGGAGTTTGTGGACGATGCCATCGTCGAAAGTCTCCATCTCCATCGTAGCTTTGTCGGTTTCGACTTCCGCGACCACGTCGCCGCTGGAAACTTTGTCACCTTCTTTGATGCACCATTTCACGATGGTTCCCTCGGTCATCGTGTCGGCGAGTTTGGGCATTTCGATATATTTGGCCATGTGTGGAAAAGTTGGATTCCCCGCGCAAACTGCGCAGGAGCGGGCGATGTAGCGCGAATCTCCGTTCAGGGAAATAAAATCGTCACGAACGATGATGTTGGTTTGCTGGTTAAAAAGACTCCGCGCACTGCGCAGAGCGGAATTTCAGTGCGAAAATGTGCGGTCAATCGGCGGTGATAATTCGCCAATGTGCGGAGAGTTTCGTTTTCCGCACCCGCCCACACTGCGGGCATGAAACAAACCACCATAGCAATCCTAGCCACCGCAATCGCAGCTACCACATCCGCTTTCGCCGGCGACGGCAAAGCTCCCGCAGCACCGATCGCAATTGACGACATCGTCGTGCATCCAGTCACCGGGCCTTACTGGCACGAGGATTCGTTCATCACCACCGACTTGAGGCCGGTGTATGCCTACCATCATTTCCCCGGCGAAATCCTCGGCGGCGGTCACGCGACAGTTGCAGCAGCGCAACTTCGTATTGCCCTTACCAAGAGCCTCCAACTTGTCGCTTATAAAGACGGCTGGATGGAAGTGGATACGCTCGGCCTCGACGAGCAGGGGTGGAACGACATCGCGCTCGGCTTGAAATGGGCGTTCATCCAAAATGATGCCGCGCAATTTCATGCTGCCGTAGGCCTCGCCTACGAACTTGCTTCCGGCGACGACAACGTGCTCCAGGACGACGACGAGATTCGCGTCTGGCTTTCTGCCAACAAAGGCTTTGGCCGTCTGCATCTCGGCGCGACGGTGAACTACTTCTTCGCCACCGATAACGGCGACAGCCCGCTCGGTGATTCAGATCACTTGAGCTGGCATCTGCACGCCGACTACCAAGTGTGTGACTGGTTCAGCCCGCTCCTCGAAGTGAACGGCTACCACGTCACCAACGAAGGCGATACAGTCACGCCATTCTCCGGTGCCGATGTGCTGAACCTCGGTGGTAACAGTAGCGAAAACGTGATTACAGCAGCAGCAGGCGTCGAATTTCGCCCGCACAAACGCCTCGCACTGCGCACCGCCTATGAACTCCCGCTCACCGATGATGTGGATATCTTCGGCCATCGCTGGACCTTCTCTGCGGTCATCAAATTCTAAGAATACCCACCAATATGAAACGCAACGAACCAGTCTCCAAAATCATGAGCACCAACCTCGTCACCATTCATCATGGCGAGCCGGTCTCCAAAGTCCGCCAGCTCATCCGCGAGCACGGCGTGCATCACGTCCCCGTCGTCAGCGGGCAGAAGCTCGTCGGCATCGTCAGCAACACCGACGTGCTCCGCGTCAGCTTCGGCGACGCATTCCACACCGATGAGCGGACCGTGGACGCCACGCTCGACCACACGATGACGCTCGAGCAGCTCATGGAAAAAGACCCCGTCTCCGTGCGTGAAAACGCGCCCATCCGCGAAGCCGCGCAAATCCTCTCGCAGGGAAATTTTCACTCCCTGCCAGTCGTCAGCGACGGCAACAAACTCGTCGGCATGGTCACATCCACCGACCTCATCCGCTACCTGCTGGAGCAGTTCTAGTCTGCTCCGGAAACGGAGGGCTTCCGCTTATTTCGGCGGTGCTGGCGCGCGGCGAAGGTCTTCGAGCGCCCAGATTTCCAGCAGTTCGCGGTCGCGCTCCGGCAAGTCGCGTGCGTTGCGCTTCGTGAGGATAGCTTCAAGTTGCGCGCGCGCTTCCGGTAAATCCCTGCGCTGGATTGCCGCCATCGCAAGTGCGTAGGCGAGATGCGGATCGTCGCTGTCTTTTAGTGTGGTGCGCACTACTTCAGTGGTGGTGCCGCCGGTGAGCAACTGGGCGAGTATTTGAAAATAGCCC
>JBEIQV010000293.1:0-4065 GCA_040376335.1 Verrucomicrobiia bacterium
CGGAGCCGACGACTACGCCCCGGCTGCCCCACGCTTGCGGGGAGTAGCCGCTGATTTTTAAAACGAGGTCGCGTTGCTTTTGTGAAAAGGCGGATAGTTCGTGCCAGTCGTTGATCTCCAGTCCCGGAAGCACGGCGTGGTGTGGCAGCGGCGCGGGGTCGAGCACCCACGACATGGGGATGTGTTTTTGCAGTTCGAGAAAGTGACGCTCGCTCAGTTCGCGCCGCCAAAACTCGCGCAGCGGTCGCGACCAAAACAGCGCGAGCCAGAGTTTTTCCTCCAGCCACGGCTTCATCGGCGGGGTGACGCGCGCGGTGCCCGCGAGCATTTGCTCCATGAGCGCGGGCGCGCTGGGGATGTTGGCGAGATCGAACAGCTCGAAGAAACGGTAGAGGGATTTGGGATTTGAAATTGCGGATTGCGGATTGAAGTCTTCCGCGCGTTCTACGCGCCATGCGGCACCGGATTCATTTGCGATGCGTGCGAGCCATTGCATTTCGGGGCGGTAGGTGGCGGATTCGTCGCTCACTAGGATGTCCGCATTTTCGCCGAGGATGCTGCGGAAGCCGGTGAGCATTCCTTCGCCTCCGCCGAGCACGTCGTGACCGAGGGCGGCGTAGGTTTTTGAGAGCCAGCCTGTGAGGCCGATGCCGCCGGGCACGCTGTCCAGTTCGGTGATTGCGAAGCCGTCGGGCGTGAGCAGCAAGTCGGGGCGGATGACTTGCGGGAGGTCGGCACGGAATTGTTTTTGGCGCGCGAATTCGAGCAACTCCGCTGGCTTGCCGCGATCGCAATAGTCGGCGACCCACGCGGGGGCTTTGCCATTCAGCGAGCGGTGGTAAAGTTCGTTGGAGCCGCGTTGGAAGAGTTGCAGGCGGTGGCCGAGTTTTTCCAGTTCGTCCACGGTCTTCGCATCCAGCCGCAGCGGCTCCGGCGAAAGCAGGAAGTCCTTTTCAGCAAAAAGTCCCTCGGCGGGAAATGCGGAGCGGAGTGCGGCGAGTGTGGCTGGCATGTGTGTGATTGAACAATCACTGCATACTGGACACCCCGCCTCCGGCTCCACACGTTTCGTATCCATGAGTGATGCCAAGGAGCATGATCGCCGACACGTCTGGCACCCGTTCACGCAGATGCGTGCGTGGGATGCTGGCGATCCTGTGGTGATCGTGGAGGGTGAAGGCGCACTGCTGCGCGATGCGCAGGGGCGTGTGTATCTCGATGGTAATTCTTCGATTTGGACAAATCTCCACGGCCATCGCCGTGCAGAACTCGATGATGCGATTCGCACGCAGCTCGGGCGTGTGGCGCATACTTCGTTTCTCGGACTCACGAATGATGTCGCGCCGGAGTTCGCGCGCGAGTTGTTGCAGGCGTTCACACGAAGCGATGAGCCGGAGGGATGGCGTGTCTTTTTTTCCGACGACGGAAGCACTGCGGTGGAGGCTGGTGTGAAAATGATCCACCAATCGCGGCAGCAACGCGGCGAGACTGAGCGAACGGTTTTTTTCTCCCTCGCGGCGGGCTATCACGGCGACACGGTGGGCGCTATGAGTGTGGGGCACAGCGCGGTGTTTCATGGTGCGTATCGCGGGTTGATGTTTCCGACGCGCGAGGTGATGCAGCCTGCGTGTTACCGCTGCCCGCATAATCGCGCGCTGCCAGAGCGTGGCGTGGATGCGCGTGTTTCGCGCAAGTGTGCGTGGGAATGCGTGGATGAAGTGGAGCGCGCGCTGGATGCTGAGGGTGGGACGGCGAGTGCGTTTGTGGTCGAGCCGCGCGTGCAGGGCGCAGGCTCGATGGCCATGCACCCGCACGGCTGGCTTGCGCGAATTGCCGAGCTTTGTCGTGCGCGCGGTGTGTGGCTGATGCTCGATGAAGTGATGACCGGCTTTGGTCGCACCGGTGCGATGTTTGCGGCGCATCACGAGGAAGTGACACCGGATGTGGTGGCGCTGGGGAAGGGGATCACCGGCGGCTATCTGCCGCTCGCGGCGACCATCGCGAGCACGGAGATTTTCGCAGCGTTCCTCGGCGAGTTCGCGGAGATGAAGACGTTTTTCCACGGCCACAGCTACAGTGGGAATCAGCTCGGTTGCGCGGTGGCGCGGGCGAGCCTGCGCCTGCTGCACGGCGAGCACTCGATGGAGCATGTGCGCGGTCGCGCAGCTGTTTTAGAAAAACTCGCGCAGCGTGTCTGGCAGCATCCGAATGTAGGCGATGTGCGTTGCGAGGGGATGATCTGCGCCATCGAGCTGGTGGAGGATTTCGCCACGCGCTCGCGCTTTCCATTTTCGCAGCGTATCGGCCATCGCGTTTGCGAAGCAGCCCGTGCTCACGGTCTCCTCACACGCTGCGTGGGCGATGTGCTGGTGCTCATGCCGCCCTATTGCGTGACGGATGTTCAACTCGCGCAGGCTGTAGATGCGCTCTGGCTTGCGCTCGGTGAAGTGCTGGCAGTCTAAAGCAGCAGCTTGAGGCTGGCGGTGACGAGTTCCTCGGTGTTTGCAGAGGGGAGTTTGGTTTCAGCCGTGCGGACGGCTTTGAGGGCGTCGGCTTGTTTGTAGCCGAGGGCGATGAGGGCGAGCACGGCGTCGTTCACTTTCACCTCCTCTGCGCTCGGTGCATGGCCGGAGCTTGCGGCTTCCCACGCGGCGGCGATGCCGACTTTGTCCTTCAGTTCGACGACGATTCGCTCGGCAGTTTTTTTTCCGATGCCCTTGATGCGCGAAAGTGCGGCGGTGTCGCCGGCGACGACGGCGGCCTTGAATGCGGTGACGGTGGTGCCGCTGAGCACGTCGAGCGCGGTTTTCGGGCCTATGCCGCTGACGTGTTGCACGAGCAGTCGGAAAAGGTCGCGCTCGGACGCCGTCATGAATCCGAAAAGAATATGCGCGTCTTCGCGGACGGTGAGGTGTGTGAGGATTTTGATTTGCGTGCCGGGAGTCGGCAGCTTGTCGTAGCTGGAAAGTGGAATGAGCACGTGATACCCAACGCCGCCAACATCCAGAACGATCTGCGTGGGCAGGGATTCGACGAGCGTGCCGTTGAGGTGGTGGATCATGCGCCGTGCGTTAGCAGGCAGATGCACGCTTGCCAAATGACGAATTGCTCTCGGTGGTTTTTCTCACGATGGCGACGCTGTTCGTGGTAGCAGTGCATGCGGAGGAATGGTTGCTTTTAAGAACAGTGAGCGCGGCGTGGCTCTTACTAAAGAGGCGCTTGGAGCGTTTGTGACTGCCCGAAAAAACCGCATAAACAGCTCTGCGACAGTATGAAGGGATATGCGAAACCCTTTGTGACGAAAAAATCCCTTCGTGGACAAGCCGAGGTGTGCTATTGTGTCAATCCTATGTCTATCGCAAAAAAGCCTGCATTTAGTCGTCGCCTCCCCGATTTGGTGACTGAAGAACTCGCGTCTGTCCTCTCACAGAAGTCCGCGTATGAGTTCAAAGACCTCTTCGATGTCGTCCACGAAAACCTCAAGGCCCGCAATGCCGCTAGCGGTGGCGAGGAAATGCTGCGCCTTCGTGCTTACGAGAAACTCCAAAATCTTGTTGGACGCGGCATGGTGAAAATCACCGTCGGCAAGAACGGCAAGAAGAGCTACAAGGGACTCGCCAAGCAACTCGCGACACTCGAAACCGGCGTCACGCCTGCGATCTAAGTGAAGGACTTTCTACCCATCCTGTTGCAGGTCGGCATCGTGCTCGGTTTCGGCGTGGTCACACTGGCGATCAGCGTGCTCCTCGGCAAAGCCGCCAAGCGCACTCCTGCTAAAGACATGGCCTATGAGTGCGGAATGATCCCGCAGGGCGGCGCACAGCCGCGCTTCACGGTGAAATTCTACCTCATCGCGATGCTCTTCATCCTCTTCGATATCGAGGTGGTGTTCATGTATCCGTGGGCAGTGAATTTCAAAACGATGATCCACGCACACGGCTCTACGATATTCTGGAGCATGGCGGGTTTTATCTCGCTGGTCACCGTCGGCTACATTTACGCGATCAAAAAAGGCGTCCTCGACTGGAAGAAAAGTTAGTCTTTCTCCACACCAAGCTTGCGGCC
>JBEIQV010000372.1:0-2762 GCA_040376335.1 Verrucomicrobiia bacterium
CACCGCGACAACGGCTCGACCTTTTCCACAGGCAGTGCGGATGCACTCGCCGCCGAACTCACGTGGTGGAGCGAACACCCAAGCCGCACAAGCGAACACTTCACATGGGAGCCGGGCGCGCGCACACTCATCGCAGAAAGTCTGACTGCCCAATGAATTTTTTCCGCCAGCACCGACCCGCCAACCCAGCACCAAAAGTGCAGGAGCCCGTCCGCCGTTACGAAAATCCCATCGCACAGACGGACACAGAAACCTACCAGCCATGGCCCCGCCTGGATGCCACGTTCGTTGGCATTGTCGGCTTCATCATCACCGCGTTCTTTATCTCGAGCGGAACATCGAAACTCCCAAGCGAAATGGCGCATCTTGCCGCAGTCGGAGTCGGTCTTACACTTCTCGCCAGCTTTGCATTTGAGCTGCGCAGCGGACTAAAGAATGTCGTCCGAGCGGATCTCGTCGGCATACTGGCGTTCTACTCCCACTTTACGAGTTCCTTTTTCGCCAGCCGTATTTCGACAAGGACATGCGCTTCCTCAGCCTCACCGAACTGGCGCTCTACGCTGTGATCACCGGCATCGCCGGCATCATGATCGGTCGCCATCTCGCACCACGCGGAAAGCAGCCGTTCCAAGCAATCATGACGCGCGAGGTGCCGGCCAATTGGATCGTCATACTCTTCTGGGTGTCATTCTTCCTCGGCATTTTTCATATGCTCCTCGCGGAAGGTTTCAACATCCCAAAGATGTTCGAGGACATGATGAAGCCGCGCTTCAACCAGCCGTGGGGACGCGGCAAGTTCGGCGACTGGAAAGCGCTGCTCAACGAACTCGCCCTGCTCCTCTATTTCATACCACCACTCATGGGCCTCATGCTCGCACGGCGCGAGCGATACTCGGCGGTGAACTTCTTGTTTGCACTTAGCGGATTTGCGTTCGTGCTGTTCTACGGTTTCGTAAGCGGTACCCGCAGTCTCTTCGGCGCATACTTGGTCACCTTCATGATCGCATTTGCCTTTGCCTGCCCCGCGCAAAAGCGAAAGCAAACCGTGCTCATTTTCACAATCTGCGCAGCGGCAATGGCGCTCTCGACAAAAGCCATGCTCGAAATGAGAAGCGTCGGCTTCACGAATTGGTGGAAGGGAGAATACAAGACTTACGTCAACCGCCAGACACAGTCCGTTTTCGTAGACGACAACCTTCTCTCGATTACAAAGATCGTTGGTTTTTTCCCGGAGCAAAATGGTGGACAATATCTCGGCTTCGAAATCCCCTATCTCGCCATCATCCGCCCCATCCCGCGCGCAATCTGGCCCGGCAAGCCTGCGGGACTTTCGGTGAATCTGGAGCAAAGCCTCTTCCAACTCAAAGGGCTTACCATTTCATGCACGTTCGTTGGTGAAGGATATATGTCTGGCGGTATGATCGCCGTGCTCATTCAGGGCATCGTTCTCGGGATACTCGCAGGCTGGTGGAGCCGCCTCGCCTCCGCACAAAATTCCGAACTGGGCATCCTCATTTACTCGTCGGGCTTTTTTGCCGTCGTCATCACGATGCGCTCTACATTCGCACTCACCACCGCACTGCTGACTCCCGCTGCCGGCATCCTCGCGGGCCACTTTCTGCTCAAGGGGGCGCGCAAAGTTCTCACACGTCGCCCGCCGCCGCGTCCGCAATTTCGCCCGCCGCCAGTGCAACGCCCGCCCAGCCCCACGTAATTTGTGAGCAAGCCAATCCGCGTCGCATTCGTCAGCGTTCTCCCTTCGCCCTACCAGCGCGATCTTTTCGCTGCTCTTGCTGCGCGTGATGATGTTGAGCCGCACATATTTTACATGGAGAAAAGCGCCGCTGATTCGCCATGGCCCGAGCGCCCGCTGGCTGCTCACGAAAGCTACATCCCCGGTTTTCATTTCCGCCTCGGCTATGCGCGCGTGCATGTGAACTGGCGGCTCCCCTGCCCTCGCAACTACGATGTGATTGTCTGCAACACCATCATGTCCGTCACTGGCCAGTGGCTCATGCGCGCAAAACTTCGCAACGCACGCTGGATGTTTTGGGGCGAAAAACTCGGCCCACGTTCGAGCAAACACGACGTGCTCACCGCACCACTTCATCGCGCTTCCGGCATCGCTGCCATTGGCACATGGGCCGAGCGCGACTACATAGCGCGGTTTCCAAACACGCCAGTTTTCAATATCCCCTACCACTGCACAATTCAGCCCTTCCTCGATGCACCGCGTCCCGAACGTGAGCCCGGCACGATCACGTTCCTATTTTGCGGACAGATGATCACGCGCAAGGGACTCGACCAATTACTGTCAGCTTTTGCGACACTGCCGGAAAACTCACGTCTCATGCTCGTCGGACGCGAAGCCGAGCTGCCGCAACTGCTCGCCGCGCTCCCGCAAAGTGTGCGCTCGCGCATCCGCTACGAAGGCTTCCAAGCGCCTGACGCACTGCCGCATTTTTTCAGTCAGGCGGATGTCTTCGTCCTACCAAGTCGCTACGACGGCTGGGGCGTCGTCGTGAATCAGGCGCTCGGCGCGGGCTTGCCGATCATCGCCAGCGATCAAGTCGGCGCTGCGCACGACCTCGTCCGCGAAAATGAAAACGGCTTTCGTTTTCCTGCGGGAAATACCAGCGCTCTCGGAGAAACGATGCACCGTTTCATCAACACACCATCGCTCTGCGAAAAGATGTCAGCCAGTTCTCGCGCCCTCGCCGCCGGATTGCACCCGGCCAATGGTGCAGAGCGATGGGCAAACG
>JBEIQV010000179.1:0-6928 GCA_040376335.1 Verrucomicrobiia bacterium
ACGGCCTCGGGCGCTACGAGAGCCAAACTCCCGCAGGCCGCTAGGTGCCACAGGTGCTTGTGAATTTCCAGATGCGCCCGAAAGGCGGCGACGGCTGGCTGCGTTTGATCGAGATGCGCCGCGATGGCTCCGCACAGACTTATGATTTCTCCCCGACTCGAAAGCAGAAGAACGAGTCGGCACAAAATCAGTTCGCGCTGAAGTTCGCGCCGGTGGCGTAGGGGGTGTCGGGCGATGCATGACTTGAACCGCCACATGCTTGCGAAGCAGTGACTGGTAAGGCACCGCATCGCGAACCAGTCACTAGTCACCAGTCACCAATCACAAAGACATCCCCTCCCCTTTTGTGTGATTTTTTCGATCGTCGAAAAAATGTCACTTTGACTATTGCGGGAAACGGGTGGATTCAAAAGCATCCGCGCACATGCCTCGCTCACTTCGCTCCGTGAAGACGATTCAATACTCCATCGCTACCATCGTGTTTGGCGGGCTGGCGTTTTTGCTGTCGCCGTTGGTGACTGGCAAGTCGCCGGGGACATCGTCGCCGGCGGTTGCGCCCGCAGTGGTGGAGCAGGCTGTGATTTCGTCAGCGGCGCAAAAGGTCGCGCCGCCTGCTGTGACCGCACAGCCGGTGCTGCTCACGCAAAATCCGCAGACTCCGAAGCCCGCAATCGCGGAACCGCCGCCCGCACCGGCGAAACCTGCCAAAGCGCCGAAGACTGCGCTGACGAAGGAGCAGAAGAATCGCAAAACAGCAGACGCTTTTTTCGCGGGGCCGGTGGTGCAATTGGAGTTCACGTTCAAGCCGGAGGAGTGGGAGAACGTAAAGAAGGACAACCGTCGCTATGCGGAGTGCGAGATGGATGTGATCGATCCCTCGGGCAAAAAGACGCTCTTCAAGGGCGTGGGCGTGAAGCTCAAGGGCGCGGCGGGCAGCTTTCGCGGGCCGGATGACAAGCCGGGGCTCACGGTGACGTTCGACAAATACAAAGGCGCGGAGCGTTGCTTCGGCATGGAGAAATTTCATCTCAACAACGGAGCGCAGGACGCGTCGTTGTTGAACGAATATATCGGCGGCGAGATGAGCCGCGCCGCCGGGGTGCCTGCTTCGCGATGCACGCACGTGCTTGTGAAATGGAACGGCAAGGACAACGGGCTGTATTTGCTGAAGGAGTCGTTCACGAAGGACTTTCTCTCCTACTTTTACGAGAAGCCCGACGGCGCGCTCTACGACGGACATTTCATCGCGGAGATTGACGGCAATTTGGAAAAGCAGCAGGGCGGCGACCCGAACAACAAAGCCGATTTGCAGGCGCTCGCCGCCGCGTGCAAAGAGGGCGACACGAAGGTGCGCTGGGCCAAGCTCGCCGAGAAGCTCGACGTGGATGAATACCTGCGCTCGCTCTTCATGGAGGTCGTCTTCGCGCACTGGGACGGCTATAATTTCAACCGCAACAACTACCGCGTTTACTTCGACTCGAAGACGGGAAAGGCGTCGTTCTTCATCCACGGCATAGACCAGATTTTCGCCGACCCGAACTGGCCCGTCGTGCGTGATCCCGGCTCGCTCGTTGGCCAGTCTGTGTGGAGCAATCCCGAATGGAAAGCGCGCTACAGCGTGCTCGCGGAGGAGATTTACAGAAAGGTGCTGCGGGAGCGCGATTGGGACGCTATGATCGTCGCACAGGGGAAGAAAATTCAGGAAGCGCTCGACGCAAAGCAGCCGCCAAACCCGCAACTCGCGAAAGATTACCAAGGCCAGATCAACGGCGCACGCGACCGCGTGCGAAACCGCCTCACAAACATCGCACGGCAATTCAACGACGGCCCCAAGCCCATTGATTGGAGCACCAAGGCGGTAAAAATCGGCGACAAGGAATGGCGGAGCGAAGGCGGCGGAGCAAAAGACGAAGTCGCCGTGGACGGGCAGAAGTGCTACCACATCCGCGCCGACGACGCCGCGAACGCCTCGTGGCGCCGCACCCTTTCACTCCCCGCCGGCCACTTCAAATTCACCGCAATGGCGAAAGTGACAGGCACAGACGGCCCGACCGGCAGGACCGGCGAAGGCGCAGGACTCCGCATCGGCGGCGGCACACGCATCGGCCTGAACGGAATCAAAGGCACCACGCCCTGGCAGAGTCTCGCATACGAGTTTGATTCCCCCGGTGGCGACGTCGTCCTCGTCATGGAGCTATCCACCCCCATCGGCGAAGCATGGTTTCAAGCCGACAGCATCCAGCTCATCAAACTGAGGTAGCCCGGGGGCACATGCGTGCCCAGTGAGTCATACGACAGAACTTCCATTCCGTCCCCTCAGATTGCCGTTGCCCGCTTCCTACTGCGAAAAATCTCTAAGGCACGCGGACTTTCGGACTATCTATGGTCTCAAGTTTTCAAGGAATCAATGAACCGCACCTTCATCACGACAATCACGAGTCTTCATATCCTCGCCGGCTGTATTTTTGCCGCAGGCGAGGCCGCTGGTCATGGCGATGGCAAAGTGGAGGCAGGTGCAAAGGACGGGAACAACGCCATCAAATCTTTCCGCTACGATGCAGGAATGAAGGTGGAGCTTTGGGCCAATGAACCGCAACTCGCCAATCCGGTCGCCTTTTCGCCGGATGAAAAGGGACGCTGGTATGTGAGCGAGAGCTACCGCCAGGAAGGACGCCGTGAGGCCGGCAGAATCCTGCTCGGAGGCGTGGTGGACAACCGCGCCCACATGAACTGGCTCGATGACGACATCGCCGCCCGCACCATCGAGGATCGCCTCGCGATGATGCGCAAACTTTACCCCGAGCCGGAGCGTTTCAAAACGTCGTTCGAGACGCAGGAGGAACGCATCGTCCTGCTCGAAGATACGAAGGGTGCCGGGCGCGCGGATAAATCCACCATCTACGCCGACGGATTCCGCGAGGCGCTCGACGGAACAGCGGCGGGCATCCTCGCGCGCGGCAACGAAGTGTGGTGGACGAACATCCCGAGCCTCTGGCGCTTCACCGACAGCGATGGCGACGGCAAGGCGGACGCGAAGGACAAACTGCTCACCGGCTTCGGCGTGAAGTTCGCATTTCGCGGACACGATATGCACGGGCTGCGTTTCGGGCCGGATGGAAAAGTCTATTTCTCCATCGGGGATCGCGGCGTGAACGTGAAGAGCAAGGAAGGCAAGCAGTGGGAGGCGAGCGACACCGGCTCCATCATGCGCTGCAATCCCGACGGCACGAATTTCGAGATTTTCGCCATCGGCGTGCGCAATCCTCAGGAACTGGCGTTTGACGAATACGGCAATCTTTTCACCGGCGACAACAATTCGGACAGCGGCGACAAGGCGCGCTTCGTCCAGCTCGTCGAAGGCGGCGACTGCGGCTGGCGGATGCACTTTCAGTATCTCGGCGACCGCGGCCCGTGGAATCGCGAGCTGCTGTGGGACGAAAAAGAAGGCCCGAAGACGAAATACACCATCCCGCCCATCGCGAATATCTCCAACGGCCCGAGCGGTCTCACCTACAATCCCGGCACCGGCCTCGCGCCGAAGTATGCGGGACGTTTTTACCTCTGCGACTTCCGTGGCGGCGCAAACAACAGTTCCATCCACGAGATCGCGCTCGAGCCCGCAGGCGCGTGGCATCGCGTAAAAGAGCGCCGTGATTTTGTGAAAGGCGTCCTCTGCACGGATGTCGAGTTCGGCCCGGACGGCGGGCTCTACGTGCTCGATTGGGTGGAGAGCTGGAGCGGGGTGAACAAGGGCCGCATTTTCAAATTCACATCGCCCGACGCCGACGCGGGCAAACAGGCCGAGGTGAAAAAACTGATCGCCGACGGCTTCACGAAACTCTCCGGCACAGAGCTGGAAAAACTCCTCGCCCACGAAGACCAGCGCATCCGCCAAGGCGCGCAATTTCAACTCGCCACGAAGGGCGCAACCGCCGTGCTCACCAACGCCTCGCAAAAAGGCGCAAGCACACTGGCGCGCATCCACGGCGTCTGGGGCCTCGGTCAAATCGCAGCAAAACAGCCAGCCGTTCTCACGACCGTCGCCGCATTGCTCACCGATAGTGATGGCGAAGTCCGCGCCCAAGCCGCACGCGTGCTCGGCGACCACGGCTTCACCGGCGCAAACGACAAGCTCGTCGCGCTGCTCAAGGACGCCAGCGGTCGCGCCCGTTTTTACGCCGCACTCGCGCTCGGCAAAGCGGTGCACAAACCCGCAGTCGATCCGCTCTTTGCCATGCTCGCGGAAAACGCCGACAAAGACCCCATCCTCCGCCACGGCGCAGTCATGGGTCTCGCCGGTTGTGCAGACGCCACCACACTCGCCGCCAAGTCCACCGACACGAATACCTCCGTCCGCGTCGGCGCAGTCGTCGCGCTCCGTCGTCTCCGCAGCCCGCTCGTCTCATCATTTCTCCGCGATGCTGATCAGGGAATCATCCTCGAAGCCGCTCGTGCGATTTACGACATGCCCATCCCCGAAGCCATGCCTGCGCTCGGCGGCGTGCTTGCGAACAAAGCCGTCACCGACCGCAACATCCTGCTCCGCGCCACGAACGCACTCTATCGACACGGCCAGCCGGAAAGCGCCAAGGCACTCGCCGAATACGCCGCGCAACCTGACGCAAATGAATTCGCACGCGGTGAAGCCCTGAACCTCCTCACATCGTGGGCAAACCCGAGCCCCAAAGACCGCCTCCTCAACGCATGGCGTCCCCTCCCCGCCCGCACCGCCGAGGCCGCCGCCGCCGCACTCGCGCCCGTGCTGCCCGCGCTCTTCAGCGGCCCAAGCCCCGTGCAGGAAGCCACCGCAGCCGCCGTCTCCAAACTCCAAATCCCCGGCAGCGGCGACGCGCTTTTCACGCTCGTCGCCAACGACAGCGCGAGCAAAGCCGCACGCACCGAAGCGCTCCGTGCTCTGACCGCGATGAAACACCCGCGCCTCGGCGCAGCAGCCAGCGAAGCACTGACTGACAAGGATCCGAAATTCCGCGCCGCCGGATTAAAAGCACTCGTCGCCACCGACTCCGCCGTCGCCCTCAAGGCCATCACCGAAGTCCTCGCCTCCAACACCAGCGCCGTCGAAAAACAAGGTGCCGTCCTCGCACTCGCCGAAAGCAACACCGCCGACGCCGAAAAACTTCTCGGTGGCCTGATGGATCAACTCATCGCGGGAAAACTCGCCCCCGAAGTGCAGCTCGATGTGATCGAAGCCGTCAAAAAACGCGGCGGCCTCGCGGAAAAAATCCAGCAATGGAAAGCCTCGCTTCCAAAGAGCGACGAACTCGCCGAATACAAAATCGCCCTCATGGGCGGCGACGCCGAACGTGGGAAAAAATCCTTCCGCGAACACGTCTCCGCGCAGTGCTTAAAGTGCCACAAATGCGAAGGTGGCGACAGCCTCGTCGGCCCCGACCTTTCCAAAATCGGCGCGCAAAAAGACCGCAACTACATCCTCGAAAGCATCGTCTTCCCAAACAAAACCATCGCCCAAGGATTCCAAATCGTCGTCCTCGAACTCACCGACGGCATGACCAATGCAGGCCGCCTCATCAGCGAAGAAGGAGGCAACCTCGTAGTCGAAAGTGTGGACGCCGCCGGCAAGCCGCAAAATGTCACCGTCGCCGCCAATAAAATCAAAACCCGCACCAGCGCCCCTTCACCCATGCCGGAAAACGAGCGCGACAACCTCACCCGCGCCGAACTCCGCAACATCATCGAATACCTCGCCACACGGAAGTAGCGGAAGGAGCCGACTGGCTCGTCGCAGAACGCTAGGGAACCGCTGAATAAATCGAAATAGCCCGCGAAAAACGCGAAATAGCGCGAAAAGCTGGAGGTAGATGGGGGAGCAACCGTGTAAAAAATTCCACTTTCGCGACCTTTCGCGTTTTTCGCGGGATTAAATCAGTGTTTCCCTAATTTACCGATCACTCAGTGTCGGTGCTGCCGGGCGTGCAACTTCGCGGAAAGGCTTACCTGCGCGGAAGAGCACCAAGTGTCCTTGGATCTCATCCGCCACGGCTTGTTGATTTGCGGAATTGGCCAGTTCCAGCGCTTTTTCCGCCGTGGATATCGCCTCGGTGAATTGCTGGGCTTCCGCGTAGGCAATTGCCAGCGTATCCACGCAGATGTATATTTTATATTCTGTCAGTTCACACGCTCGTTTGGCCAAACGGATCGCCTCTGCACCGTCGCGCAGCTTCGGATCAGGGTGGCTCGCACGAATCCATGCCAGATTATTCATCGCGATATAATTGGAGTCATCCAGACGAATGGTTTCCGAGAAGTAAAAAATCGCGTCCGATTCCCTGCCTGCGTTCAGCAGTGCAGACCCAAACAAAAAGTGCGCCTTCGCATTGTTCGGATTTTTCGCAAGCTCCTCCTCAAATTGAGTGATCAAATCCTGACTCTTACTCGTTGTATCTTTTCCAGAGGCAGGCAGAGCCATTTCCTGCACACTCCCCGTCAGACGCGCAGACAGCGGCTCCAGGGTAATTGATTTCGGCTCCCTCAAGTTGCCTTGATTGCCATATTCTTGTTTCGGGGCATACAGTTCTTTCGTGCCGGGAACGGCGGTGGAATGCGTGGCGGGATTTGAAAACCAGTGTGAGAAACCGCCACGCCGGGCCATCACAAGCACCGCCGTCATTGCTCCTGCGATGAGAATCATCCAAACCAGTCTCGATTTACGCGTTTTCAATCTTTGGGTAATTTTGGAAGGTCCTCTCCGCTGCCAAGGGTGAATTAATGCCGACGCTTTTAAAAACTAAACCCGTCCGACCTTTCAGTCGGTGTAAAAGTTTTTCTGTAAATTGCTCTGCCTTTGCTGAGCCTGACTCCCCTGCGGGAGCGGCGAAGCGAAGGCGAGCGTAGCAAGCCGAGCGCAGCAGCTCCCGCAGGGGAGTGGTCGCGTTCGTAGTCTGGCAGA
>JBEIQV010000171.1:0-7103 GCA_040376335.1 Verrucomicrobiia bacterium
GCCCCGGCGGAACGTGGGACGGTAAATCGCGCAAGACGGAGCCGGTGGACTTGTCGAAATCGGTCACATCGTGGAAACCGCGCTTCCAATGGGAAGGCCTCGATACACCGCACCCGCGTCTTTACCAAAACTCATCCATGTCGCCCGACAAGCGCTGGGAAATTCCACAGACGAAGGACGTCATTGATTCCACGCATCCGCGCTACAACGCCAAGGCCTCCTACGCAAAAACGATGCATCGTGACGGTAAAACTTGGGGCACCGTGCCGGAGACGAAGGACTGCACGGAGGAGCTCGCGCACTCGAACGAGAAATTTGACTGCCAGATTTGCCACACAAGTTGGGCGACTTCGTGTTTCGGCTGCCACTTGCCAATGAAGTCGAACCAACGCGTGCCACAGAATAAATTCGAGGGTGTGCTGGAGCGCAATTTCACCACCTACAATCCACAGGTCGTGCGCGACGATGTATTTCAACTCGGCGTGGATTCCACCGCAAAAAACCATCGCCTCGCCGTGCTGCGTTCGTCGTCCGCCGTCGTTGTCAGTTCGCAAACCGGGAACCGCGAGTGGGTGTATTCGCAGCAGCAGACAGTGAGCGCCGAGGGCTACGCGGGGCAGGCTTACAACCCGCACTTCGCACACACCACCAGCGGCGTCGGCACCACGAAGAACTGCACCGAATGCCATCTCAGCAAAGCAAACGACAACAACGCGTGGATGGCGTCACTGCTCGGCTTCGGCACAGGCAGCGTGAATTTCTTTGGCCGCTATGCATGGATCGGAGCAGAGGGCAGTGTCCACGCCGCCGTGTGGACCGAGCCGGAGGAGCCGCAATCGCCCATCGGCTCCTCGTTCCAAAAACTCGCTTACCCGCGCAATTTCGCGGAACACGAGAAAGCCGGACGCGAACTGAAGACAGGCTACGATCATCACTCCGGCGAAGTTCACGACCTCACATTGCGCCAGGAATATCTCTACGCCGCGTGCGGCAAGCACGGCTTGCAGGTGTATGACGTGGCAAATATTGACAATAAAGGCTTCAGCGAACGCTTCCTCACCTCGCCCGTCTCGCCGCTCGGTCAGAACACCCACATCGCGCTCGCCGACTGCACCAGCGTCGCATTGCCGAGCACGCTGCTCAACGATCCCAAGCGCGTGCATCTGCCCGAAAACGAAGAGCAGCCCATCCACGCTGTCTATGGCTACATCTTCGCCACCGACAGAAAAGAGGGACTCGTTATCGTGGATGTCGCGTGCCTTTTCAACGGCAACCCCGAGGACAACTTCCTGAAGAAGGACGCCGTCTTTAATCCCGACGGCAAACTTACCGGCGCGGAATTCGCCGTGTGCGCCGGCTCGCGCGTCTATGTCTGCACGCCGCGCGGCCTCGCCGTCGTGGACGTTCACGATCCGCTAAAGCCACGCCTCGTCGGCGAATACACCGGCGACTTCCTGCGCCAACCGCGCTCCGTCGCCATCCAGTTCCGCTACGCATTCGTCACCGACGCCGATGGCCTGAAAGTCCTCGACATCTCGGAGCCCGCAAAACCCCGCCCCGTTCGCGGCGCGACCGTGAAACTCCGCCACGCTACCAAGCTCTACGTGGCCCGCACCTACGCCTATATCGCCAACGGTGCCGACGGCCTCGCCATCGTGGACGTGGAAAATCCCGAGCGCCCGAAACTCGATCAACACTTCACCGCCAATGGTGCCCTCAACGACGTGCGCGCCGTGCAAATCGGCAGCGTCGCCGCCAGTATGTATGCGCTCGTTGCCGATGGAAAAAACGGCATGCGCGTGTTGCAGATGATTTCCCCCGACACCGTGCCCACTGCCTACGGCTTCACCCCGCGCCCCGCCCCGCGCCTCATCGCCACCTATCGCACGAAAGACCCCGCGCTCTCCGTCAGCCGCGGCTTGGATCGCGACCGCGTCGTGGACGAAACCGGTGGACAAACCGTCGTCTTTGGCCGACGCGGCAGCCGCCCGTTCCGCGTGGATGAGATGCAGAAATTCCTCCGCCACAAAGACGGTGACATTTTCAAAGTCGAAGACGTCCGCTCCCGCCTCACCGAGGAAGAACGCACCGTCGGCCCCGTGAAAGTGAAAGTCCCCGTCATCAAATTGGAAACCCTCAGCGGAAAAGAAATCCCCCGCCCTCAACCTGCGCCAAAGGCCGAACCGCCAAAACAGTAAACGCCCCCCTCCTATGCGCGAGATTTTCACCAACGAGGCTTTCACAAAAGTTGGTCACTATAAGTCCGTTCTCGATTCCGAGGGCATCCCTTCCTTCATCCGAAACGGGCTAGGCAATAACTTACCTACCGGTATGCCCTGCTCCCCGACTCTCTGCGTGGAGAATGACGATGATTACGACAGAGCGATGGAGATATTGAAAAGCATCCATAAGCCACAGCAGAACGAAAGTGCGGATTGGGTCTGTAAATCCTGTAGCGAAACCGTTCCAGGCACATTCGACACTTGTTGGAACTGCGGGCAAGAACCAGCGCTGCGCCGAACACTCAGTTAAACTTCAACGGTTCGGGGGTATCGAGTTTGGTTTCGGCGTTTGGGGATGGGGGGACGAGGATGGGTTTGGGTGCGGGTGCGTTGGGGTTGACGACTTGCGGAGGCTCGGGTTGTGGGATGTTGTCGGTGCTGTTGAGCGGGGCCTGGGCATTGCCGACGCCGGCGATTTGTTTCATTTTTTCGACGGCGAGTTCGGAGCTGTAGGGGTCGATGCCGATGACAGCTTTTTCCTTCATCGCGATGGCGGTGACGGTCAGTGGTTCGCGGCGGATTGCGCGTTTGGCGTTGGGGTCTCCACCGACGATGTTGTTTTCGGCGACGAAACCGCTGTGGACGGGGCAGGGGTCTTTTGGTGCTTGCTCTTCGGTGGCGATTTCCTGGTAGGTGGTGCGGACTCCGTTTTCGAGGCACTTCTCGGTGGCGAGTCCGCCGCTGTGGCGGCAGATTTCGACGCGGATGATTCCTTTTGGCATCGAGAAGTCCTGCGGCTTGTAGTCGGCGAAGCTGGTTTTCATCAACTCGGCCCACATGGGGAGCGCGAGGTCTTTGCTGAATGCGCCACGATAGATGCTGCGCTTAGGTTTGCCGCGTTGCTGATCGAAGCCCATCCACACGCTGCATGTGATTTCGCTGCTGTATCCGACGAACCACAGGTCGGTGAAATTGTAGGCGGTGCCGGTTTTTCCACCGAGTGGGATTTTGCGCAAACCAAGCTCGCTGGCTGCGCGCTCGCCGGTGCCGTCGGGTTCGAGGACTTGGGCGAGGCAGTCGTGGACTTCGTAGGCGGTGGTGGGTTTGATGACGGCGACGATGTCCGGCTTTTCCTGAAAAATGATATGGCCGTGTTTGTCTTCGATGCGGGAGATGATGAAGGGTTTCGCCGGGCGCGAGCCGCCGTTCGGGAACATGGTATAGGCAAGCGTGAGTTCCATCGGGGAGACTTCGCTGCCGCCGAGGTAGGTTTTTGGATAAGCAGCGAGTTGCGAGGTGATGCCGGCGTCTTCGACAATGCCCAGCACGTCCTCGATGCCGGTCATCATACCGAGGCGGGCCGTGGCGGCGTTCTTGGATTTTACGAGTGCAGTGCGGGCGGAGATGGTGCCCTCGAAATGGTTATCCGCCCGCTCAGGGCCCCATTCGCCGAGGATGCCGGTCATGCCGCCGATCATCACTTTCGTGTTGTCCATCACCGCGTCCTGCACGGCGGTGCCTGGGAAGAATCCTTTTTCAAAAGCCGCAGCATAGACGAGCGGCTTGAATGCGGTGCCCGGCAACACCTGCACCTGCGTGGCGCGGTTTAGCTCGCTGTGTTGAAAATCACGCCCGCCGACGAGTGCGAGGATCGCGCCGCTGTGATTATCGAGCATCACGGCGGTGCCTTGCAGATACTCGGGTTGCAGCCGCTTTCCATCGGGGCCGGTCGGCTGTTTGTTCGCGGCTTTGTGTATGGCGTCGTATTTCGCGTAAGTCTGGTGGTCGTAGCCTTCGTGACGCTCGACGGTCGCAAGTTGCGAACGAATCGTCTCCTCCGCTTTCTTTTGCAGCGCGGCATCCACGGTCGTGTAAATGCGCAGCCCTTCGCCGAGTGCGGTGTCCTTTCCAAACTTGCGCATCACCTGCTGATACACCATGTCGGCAGCATAGTTTTCCTGATGGAGAGGGCGTTTGTTTTTCAGCACTGGCTCTTCCTTAAATGCCTGATCGTATTCCTCCCGTGTGAGCTTCTGCTGCATGAGCATGTTATTCAGCACGACATTCCGCTCCGCGATGCACGCCTGATAGCTGCCCCAAGGCGAAAGCTTGTCCGGGCTGCGCAGGAGCCCCGCGAGGATCGCCGCTTCGCAAACCGACATATCCTTCGCCCGCTTGCCAAAGTATCCCTTTGCAGCCGCCTCCGCGCCGTAGAAGCCGTTGCCGAAATAAACGCGGTTCATATACAGCTCGAGAATCTTGTCCTTGTTGAACTGTTTCTCGATCTCCAGAGAGACGAACATTTCGAGAATCTTGCGCTCCTTGGTCTTGTCGCCCGGCGGCAGTTGCTCGGGGAAAGTATTGCGAGCGAGCTGCTGCGTGAGCGTGCTCGCGCCCTGCTTGGTGTAGCCCGCGCGCCAGTTCTCATACACCGCGCGCACCACCCCTTTATAGTCCACGCCCTTGTGTTCGTAAAAGCGCGCGTCCTCGCGTGCGATGACGGCGTTGATCAGGTTTTTCGGCAGGTCATCAAAGCCCACCTGATCGCGATTCTGCGTGAACATGCGCCCGATAATGACGCCCTTTCTATCAAACATCAGGCTCGCCGACTCCATCGCCTGCATCCGCGAATAATCAAACTGCTTCGCCTTCGCCTCATACTCCGACTTCACCTTGAAATAAACGATCGCCCCCGCGATGCCGACCAACAGCAACGTGAAGAACGGAATGGTGAACCACCAACGGCGATACCAGCGTTTTTTAGGTTTGGGCAAATCCCACATGTAGCGCCGTAGAATGTCCAAACCTCGCGCAGACGCAAGCCCGCTCAAAGCAAACGCAAGCACAGTCTGTATGCGTTTATGAAAAATTCAGTTATTAAAAACTGCGGTGTAAAACAGCAGACGATCTCACACTTTGCTGGAAATCTGCGCTGTGCTGTTTACTGTCCCGCGCCATGAAGGTTCATGTTTTGCAGATTCCGGAGGACGGGAAGCACTATGAAGGCGAGGAATCGTCGGATGTGCTTGAACTCAAAGATGCACACGCTCGCGCACGCGCCGTGGGGCCGATCCACTACAGCCTCGATGTGGGGCTGAGTGAGGGCGGGCTGTTTGCCACGGGGACTGTCTCCGCCGAGGTGGAGTGCGAATGCGTGCGCTGCCTGACGAAATTCCGGCAGGTGCTAGAGGTTCCGGATTTCGCCTGTCAGATCGAACTTGAAGGTCGTGAGATGGTGGACTTGACAGAACACATCAGAGAAGACATCTTGCTCGCCCTTCCGGCCCATCCGCACTGCGACTGGAGCGGTGAAAACGTCTGCAAGGCCGATTTTTTCACTGATAAAGTCGCCGTCGTCGAGCCTCTCGACGATAACCGCGATGTCTGGAAGTCACTCGATAAACTGAAACTTTAACTAACACAGAAACATGGGCGTCCCAAAACGTAAGAAATCCAAGATGCGTCTCCGCACGCATAAAGCATCACTCCGCTGGCACGCACCGCTGCTCAACAAATGCAGCAAGTGCAGCAGCACCTGCCAGAGCCATCGCGCGTGCCCAAGTTGCGGCTATTATGCCGGACGTCAGGTGCTCACGATTGGAGCGTAAGCAAATTTTTCAAAACCCCTCAGCCGCCCCGCTTCATTGCGCGGCGGCTGAGTTGTTTTTTGGCTTGATGCATTTTTGCCTATGCCTACGCATGGGCACCCCCGAATACACCTGATGAAAATCGCGCTAGATGCAATGGGCGGCGACTACGCCCCGGAAAATATCATCCACGGCGCAGTGCTCGCCCTCCGCGAGTTTCCCCACATCACAAAGCTCTTCCTCACCGGCGACACGCCGCGCATCGAGGCCGAACTGCGCAAGCACGGCTGCAACGACTCGCGCATCGAGATCGTCCACACCACGCAAGTCGTGGATATGGCGGACAGCGGCCTCGATTCCGTGCGGCGGAAAAAGGACAGCTCCGTTTCGCGTGCGGTGGATTTGGTGAAAGACGGCAAGGCGCAGGCCATCGTCAGCGCCGGACACACAGGCGCCGCGGTCACGGCTTCCCTCATCAAATTGCGCTGCCTCCCCGGCATCGAACGACCGGCCATTGCGAGCATCATGCCATCACTTGGCAAACACTGGGTGCTCATTGACGCGGGCGCGAATCCCGACGCCGAGCCTTCGCACATCGTGCAAAACGCATTCATGGGCGCGGCCTACGCGCAGAGCGTGCTTGGCCGCAAGAATCCCGAAATCGGCCTCATGTCCAACGGCACAGAGGAGGAAAAAGGAAACGCCGCCACGAAGGAAACTCGCGCGCTGCTCCGCGCCACTCCTGCGCTGAATTTCCGAGGCAACGTCGAGGGGCACGATCTTTTCAACGACCCGCCCGACGTGATCGTGTGCGATGGATTCGTCGGCAACATCCTCCTCAAAACGTGCGAGGCCATGGCCCACGCGATGTTTTCCATGATCAAGACGGAGCTTTACTCCAGCCTCCGCACAAAAATCGGCGCGCTCCTCGCGAAGCCCGCATTCAAGCGCGTCCACACAAAAACCAACGCCGACGAATATGGCGGAATGCCGCTGCTCGGCGTCAACGGAGTCACCATCATTTCCCACGGCGGCGCGTCCGCACTCGCCATGAAAAACGCCCTGCGCATGGCCTGCGAAACCATCCGCCACGAAGTCAACCCGCACATCATCGAAGCCGTCCAGCGCCACCATGATCAAGCCACACCCACGCCCGCGTAACAACTCACCCAAACGCACCGTCTCCATCATCGGCACGGGCAGCTACGTGCCGGAGAGAATCCTCACCAACGCCGACCTCGAAAAAAGCGTCGAGACCACCGACGAGTGGATCACCACACGCACCGGGATCAAA
>JBEIQV010000249.1:0-4966 GCA_040376335.1 Verrucomicrobiia bacterium
CCTCAAGATGTAGTGATTTCAAATAAATCATTTTTGGAAAACATCACCCTTGGATACGACAATGAATCTCTGAATGAGAACTTCATGAAAGAGGCCGTGCGAATTGCGCAACTGCATGAATTTGTTGAGTCACTTCCTCAGGGAATTAACACTTTGGTTGGAGAAAGAGGAAGCAAAGTAAGCGGCGGGCAAAGGCAGAGAATTGGAATAGCAAGGGCTCTGTACACAAACCCTAAACTGTTAGTGTTAGACGAAGCTACAAGCTCCCTGGATGGGCAAACCGAAGCAGATATTTCCTCGTCAATCCTGGAACTTAGGGGGAAGGTGACTATCGTGATTATCGCCCACAGACTTTCAACGGTCAGGAGTGCCGACAAGGTCGTCTATATGGAGGCTGGGGCAATTATCGCGACCGGAACCTTTGAGGAGGTTCGTGCTCAGGTCCCTGACTTCGATAGCCAAGCCTCATTGATGGGGCTCTAAAAGCTTCAACACGCTCAAAGGGTTTTTGCAAAATGGCGCTAAAAACCAACCATCACCCCGCCTCCCGCACCTAATAGTGACCAAACGACTCCAAAGCCACCGGAGGAAAAGAACGCGGCGCCTAAAAGCGATTCAAAGCCAACCACTGCCCCGGCTCCGAAAGCCGCAAAAAACAAGAAGGTAAAACCAGACAACAGCCCCGATGAATCCAAGTCTCCCAATCCAGTTTCACCCGCTCAAAAACCGGCGGATGAAAAGGCAAAGCCGTAGAACCGAGGCGATTATTGAGGAATGGAAATCGGCGGACGGTCGCTGATTTTTGGGACTGGAAGAGCCGATGCTGCTGCAGGTCGCTCCCTGCTGGCACCGACGACAACCATCGTGCCGTCCGGCTTTTTGCGAACGGTCGCACGTCCCCTCGGCGCATTCCAAATACTTTGACCGAGCCATTCACCGTTCACACCGATTTTGGTGAGCATATACTGGTTCGGACCAGTCATGTGAAATGCGTGGAGCGTGTTTTCGTTGTCAAACTCACCGATTGGCGTGGAGCCGGAGATGAGCCGTCCCAACGGGTAGGTGCCGAACAACGTGCCGGTGGCTATATCCTCCACGCGCACATAAAGCATGAGTTGAGTTGGTGTCTGAAAACTGATGAGCGTCATCGAATGGTATTGGCCCGCTCCTTCCTTGCCATTTGGGACCCCGATGGTTTCCGACCACACTTTTTTTCCATCACTGATGTCCAGATTGATCCTGTCAGACGTCATGTATTTTTTGGTTTCCTCAAAATAAATGGCCGCACGCACTTTGTAAGTGGCGAATTCGTTGACGGGATAAAGCTTCAGTAAATCCACTGTGCGGGAAACACTGTCACCAGCGAGGATGGTGAGCGGATCGTTTCTGTAATCGGCCTTGTGTGGAGCGACGGGCGTTTCGCTTCCCTGCATGACTTCAAAACCAAACCATTGGTGCCCGGGCGCATCCCGCAGAGTGACATCGTGACCGGAAAGATTACGGATATGAACCGTGGCCGCGATGGGTTCGCCTCGGATGAAAATCCGCCGCTTGATGTCCAGGCGCACGTCCAACTGCGCATGAGCATTCACGGCCGCGACGAGGAGGATGAATAGGCTGAGGAAGTATTTCATGGGACGGGTCATTTGCGTTTCACGGTGCGGAATCCGATATAGAGCGTGCGTGTGTTCGCGTTGATCGTGTCGCCTACATAATAAAGATCATCCACCATCTGGAGAACTGATTTTGGCTTCCGGTTGGCGGGATAAACCTTGTGACAGTCCTCTGCGGGGATTTTTTCCACGCGCTCAAACATAGCGATGGGGTCACTGGCAAAAGAGCTGCCCTTGACCACTGGAAACTGCCTCTTCCCATCAAGGCGATAAGTCCATTCGGCCACATTGCCTGCCATTCCGATGATTTTAAAAGGACTCACATCGCTACTGAATTGATCCACCGGAGCCCAATAATTATAGCCGTCCTCGGGTTTGAGTTTCCCCCGTTCCATCGCCATGTAGCCGCGGTTTGAGTTAAATTTCCCAAAGTTCAGATCGTTCCCCCATGGATATCTGAATCCGTCCGAACCACGCGCGGCGGCTTCCCATTCCTCCTGAGTAGGAAGGTCGCGCCCCTTCCATTTCGCAAAGGCATACGCGTCCCACCACGACACGCTGACTATCGGGCAGTTCAGATCCACTGGAATTCCTGTGCTGGGATTTTTTGGGTCTGCAAAAACAACAGCACCACGTTGTGACGCCCGTCTGATAAGTGTCACCACATCTTCCGTGACGTGCGAAATATTTCTCGGGGCGTTAGGGTGATCATATTTGTGTTCGTCCGCCCGGCCATTGGCCTCGCAAAATTCGATGAACTTGGCGTATTCGCCGATGGTCACTTCGTATCTATCAATCTCGAAAGCCTGCATATTCATCCTTTTTCCATCAGAGCCGAGAGGATAACTGCCCGCCGGCACTTGCACCTGTGCGTTCAGATCGCGCTCATTCGACACGAGGAAATACCAGACCAGCAGGCCAACGATCAGGACGAGCACTGAAAGGGTGGCGACTTGAAACACGACCGCTTTCTTTTGCGTTTTGCGGGCTGCCTCGACGGCCATGAGTGCGACAGCGTCGGCTGCTTTGATCTTCGCGGCCTCAACGGGGATGACTTTCGGCTCGAGCGATTTCACTGCCTGCAAAACCATGGGCCATACCGTGATCGGGTTCTGAATCCCGGCCATTCGTCCGAGCAGTGCGCGGAGTCCGGGCGACTGGGCGTGTGCAGGAACGAGCTGGGAAATGATGCCGGAGAGCGTTTGAATTTCCCTCGAAGCTGGCACGCCTGTCTCCAGATTGCTGGTGGCGAGGTTTGCAAGACGCGGGATGCTATCGCTGCCGAAACGAATGCCGCTCGCGTCAAGTGGGCCGTGCGCGAAATTGTGCGACCAAAGATAGTTCAGCGCTTCGCCGGTAGCCTTCATGACTTGGAGCGCGGTTTTTTCGTCGAAACTCTCTCCGTTCGCGATGAGTTCTTCGAGCGTCGGCCCGTCGAGATATTCGTGGGTGTAAAAGACGAGTCCGTTGCGCTCATCGGCCTCGAATACGGAGACGATAAATGGATGTTGCACGGCAGCCTTTGCGCGTGCGTCGGCGAGAAACCGTGCATGCATATTTTCGTCCTTAGTGCTCGCGGGATCGAGAACCTTGAGACCGACGGGACGATTCACGCTGAGTTGGATCGCGATATAGACCGCACCCCAGACTCCATTGCCGAGAAATTCCTGCACGCGGTAGTCGCCAAGCTGAACGCCGACGAGTTGATCCGGCTGTGCGACTGCTTCTTCTTCCCGATGCTCAACTTGAGGAGCGGGCTCGGCGACCGGCTCTGGCGGAGCGACGGGCCTCGGTGCTGCTTTCGGAACTGCGACTGGCATTGCAACCGGCTGTGCTACTGGCTGCGGCTGCGGAACTGCGACTGGTGCCTGAACGGCAATTGGCTGGGGAGTTGGAAGCGGTGGAGGCGTCGAGACCTGTGGGACGGCTCGCACAACGGGAATCGGCTGGGCAGCGACAGGTGCCGGTTGCGGGGTTGCTTGCACTGGCACTGGCACTGGCACTGGCACTGGCACGGGCACGGGCACGGGAACAGACTGAGCAACGGGCTGTGGGACTGGCGTTGGCGAAGGCGTCGGAACTTGCGGCACGGCACTCACGACGGGAACCGGCTGGGCTACGGGCTTAGCCTGCGGGACTGCGACTGCCTGCACTGGCACGGCGACTGGCTGCGCAACTGGTCTGGGTTGCGGAACCGCGACAGCTTGCGGAACGGGTGTCGGCATTGGCGTTGCAACAGGCTGTGGAGACACAGCGACTGGTCGCGCTTGCGGAACGGCAACAGCAACGCGCGGCACTGCGACAGGCTGCGGCGGTGCACTCAGCGCCTGCTCGGTTGCAGCGATGAGCGCACGGACGGCATCCGCATTCACCGGTTTGGAAAGCATCGCCGCTCCGGCCATCTGCTCTTTGTAGTCGCTGAGGTCGTAGCCGCTGATGAAAGCGGCGCGCATCTTCGGGAAGAGCGCCTGCAATTCTCCACGTAGCGTGATGCCGTCTGTAGGTTCCATCACCACGTCTGTGATCAGCAAGTCCACACCACCCAGCGTCAGCGTGTGTTCGTGTGCTTTCTGCGCGCTGGCTGCGACACGCACATCGTGCCCCGGCGTGGAGTTTACAGCAGCGATGAGCGCCTGGAGGACGCTCGAATCATCATCAACTAGAAGAATTCTCATCAGTATTTATTCGGAAAGTGTAATGGATGCGGGGAATTTTTGATTCAGCGCAACGGGTTCTGCTTGGGTGTCCTGAAGTTCGCCCTTGTAGTAAAGCCGGATAATGTAGCCGTAGTATTCGCGTGGCTCGCCGCGCCCGCCGCCGACTGCGAGATCGTAGTTCACTTCGAGCGTCTCTGTATCGCCATCTCCCCAATCCGCAGGCGGGTTTCCCCATCGGTTGCTCACGTTCGCGCTGGTGCGGACGATGTCCTTGCCGTTGAGCTTTTCAAAAAAGAGCACAAACACCTTCACGTCGCGCACGCTGACCGCCTCACCAGCACGCGCGCGGATGGGCACACTCAGCGTGAATTTCTTTGCTCCGGCAACGCTCGCTTCGTTCTCCATGCGCGACAAACCGAGCGCGAGTGTTTTGCCATCGGCAATGGTTGCCGTGGATTGTATCGGAGCCGTCGAGCGCGTCGCATCCACGATAGCCGCGTTCAGTTTCCCCTGCGCCGCGGAATAATAGACGCCCGCCCGTTCGCCCATCCCGAGGATGCGCTTCCACTGCTCCGCAGCTTTGTCCGGAAGACTCATTTTTTCAAAAGTGTAAGCCTGCTCTGCGATGGGCAGCGGGTCGCCGGGAGCGAGCACAGCGGCCTCACGGACTTTCGCCAGAGCACCGGCGGTATCACC
>JBEIQV010000262.1:0-4670 GCA_040376335.1 Verrucomicrobiia bacterium
GAACCAAATGGAAGCCACGTGGTTTTTTATACAGCAGTTTTTCTGTGTTCTTCGGCAGCACCACATCTTTGAAGGATTCCTCAGTAAAGATTGATGGACCTAGAAGAATTTCGTTCAACTCGTTAGAAAGGGTGTGCGCCAAGCCTTGACTCTGAACAAACGTTGCCTTCTGCGGTCCAGCGAACCTCCTGAGTTGTTTCCGAGCGTGTTCGGGTAGTCTTCCCCACAAATAGATCGAAACTCCGTCCGAATGCTTCTGTAATCTGCGAACTAGTGCGGGGAAATTCTTGAAATGCCCCGGCGAAAACATCAAATAATCCTTATCGTCGAACGCGGACGATTCCTTGGCTGGATACCAAAGCTCGCCTTGTCCATGGGCGATCAGCGCAAGACGCATTCCGGATTCCTTTGCACCTTTTAATTGGGCTTTGAGTATTTTGAGTTCCAGTGCGTCGTCCGCGAAGATGGAAAGCGGATCGTCGCCCTTGATTGCCTGCGGCTTTTCCCCAGTCATTTCACGCAAGTAAGCCGCAGAGGAGCGTGCCATTTGCGTCAGGTCTGTCCACCAAAGGAGTGATTGCAAATCTGCCCGTTTCTGATGGCGGTATGCCTCCATGAGGTGCTCAAAACGGCTTTTCCGGTTTTCGTCTAGCGGCAACGCGCCTCTCTTTAATAAATGGTAGTCGTCTGGAACGGCGCGTTTGCTGACCCATGCATTCAGCCCCGAGCATGCCAGCAGAAACTCGAGTTCAAACCCCAACCTCCGGAGGAGATCTTTCGCTTCCCTGCTGTAGAGCATCCCATCCCCGCCTTCTCCCGGAAGAAATTCCACTAGATCACTGCGAATTCTGGCTACTGCCGGGTGGCGGCGAAGAATCTCCCATACGATAGGAGCGGCTCGCTCGATCGGCCGAGATTGGGCGTCGATGTCGTTGGTGAGTTCCAGATGGTCCTCGTTGAGCTTCATCTGCCCCGTGAACTTGTTGTCCGGAATCATCCACCAGTGATTGCACTCAAAGTTCGGATCTTGAAGCTGCCACAGCGGAAAGGGCTTTTCCCCCCGTCCTGTTTTCTTTTTTTTCGTCCGTGGTTTTGATTTGTCTGGCATGGGCAGGATGCGTCCGCTGCAGCGTGAGACGCCCCCGGACGGGAATCAACACATCGTTGATGAGATGCCAGTGTTCATGTAGCGAAGCTGACTTTTTTAGCTGCAGCTGCGGAATGCTCATCGCGCAGGTGACCGTATGTCTTCATCGCAAGCGCGCCACCGTCCTTGTGTCCGAGCCAACGGGAAACGGTGGGAATATCGACGCCGGCCTCGATGCAGGTTGTCGCGAACAGATGGCGAAGATCGTGGTGAACGAATCGCGCTGTGCCCACGATCTTGGCGGCACGGTCGAGTGCCTTCTGCGCTTCATTCACGAGAAACACCGGTGCCTCATCGTCCTCGTGAAGTCGTTCTTTGCGCATCCGTTCAAACAGCGCGCGGGCCGCCGGGATGAGTGGCACGATACGCGTCTCCCAGTTTTTGGTCCCGGTTTGAGGATCGCCGTGGACGTGAAGGCGGCCACCTTGAAAATCCACGTGATCCCAGAGCACTTGCTTTGCCTCGCCTCTCCGAATGCCAGTGAACGCGAGGCCGGCGACGAAGTCCGCTGCGGCCTTTGAAAATCGCCCGCCGGCACTGCGGATGGATTCCACGATTGCCAGAAACTGATCACGCGTTGGAAGGTCGAGTTTTTTGAGCCGCACCCGACTGCGTTTGATGTCCTGCGTCGGGTCGCGAAATATTGCGCCGTTATCCAGCCCCACTTTGAAAATGCGCCGCATGATGGACAGCGCTGCATTGAAGCGGGTCGCGCTTGCGCCGGCTTTGTAGCGTTCGGCCCAATCCTGCAATTCGTGTTTGGTCAGTTTGTTGATCGGGCGTTCCTCCCATTCGGGCAGTGACCGGAGGATCGTCGTGAACACCTCGGCGTGATATGCGTGGGTTCTCGGCTTGGATTCCGGATTGGCCTCCAGTTGTCGACGCGCGATCACCAGAGCCTCGCCGAAGGAGAGTTTGCCGCGCGCCACATCTTTGGTGGTCTGCTTGCGATCACGATGTTCCGCAAGCTGTGCGTCGAATCGCGCCTCGGCCACACTGAAGAAGCTGGTTTTCATTGTGCGCCAAATTTCTTTGCCACCGTGGAAGAAGCGGGCATAGTAAATCCCGCTTCGATGACGCCACACACCTTGCCTTCTTGTTTTCGTCCAGTAGGGGGTATTCTTGGTTGCTTTCATGGTCAGACCGTAGAAAATGACCGTAGAAAAGCAACCGAAGACATCGTTTGTAAGGGAGAATTTTCAGAGAAAAGCACTTGTAGCTCAATTGGATAGAGCATCGGTCTTCGAAACCGAGTGTTGAGGGTTCGAATCCCTCCGAGTGCATTTCGTTACATGCAGTCATGCCGTTGCGGTAATGTGCGGAAAATATGCAGCTACGGTTTTGTCTTCAAAATCACGGGTGCTGCGGTGGTCTTTGTGCGTGCAGTGCGAAATCCAGCGCTTTGTCGAAATCGAGCTTCTTAATTTCTGCGGCGAAAAGCGGATCGTTCGCCAAGGTGATGATTTTGTCGTGTCGCAACAGGCGGTAGTAGCTCTGGCTTTTCAATAACTCGGCAATTTCCAGATCGTTTTTCAAGTCTATGATCTTGGGGTGATTGGTGAGTTCGGCGATACCCGGATAGCTGGTGAAGCGTTCCACGGCATCGGCGCGCGAGACCATGATTCCGAGCTTGGTCAGAGTAGCGAATGCGCGCTCTGTCGGCAGTGGATCGTTCTTGCGGAGAAACTGACCGGTGGTGCCGCTGTCGAGCGCGGTGCCGAGTTTCGCGAGGCCGGTGATGAAGGTTCCCGGCGCATTTGCCCCAGGCTGGCTGGGAATGGTATCGAGGCTCGCCTGTGCGATGGCCCCGAGCATCCGGGTCGCGCTGCTCGCGACAAAGAACAACGCGCTTCCGAAAAATAGACCGATCAGAGCGCCGAGGATGCCGTAGCTGGCGCGAGTCGCACCGGGCTTTTGTTGCGCTGTCTGTTTGCAGACGATGAGACCCACGGTTCGAATTCCAAGGAATGCAGCGAATCCAGCGACGACACCGCCAACGATGCGCGTGAGTGGTGCCGGAAAATGCAGAAACCAAAACAGTGGTGCAGCGCTTTCGGCCCCGAACCAGCCTACTACATAGGCGGACACGATGGCTGTGAGTGTGACGAGTTGCCGCAGCACGCCTTGCCGCCAGCCATTCCATGCAAGCAGCAGGACTATTACAAACGAAACTGCAAAGTAGGCGTTTACCAGCGCGTCTGCGCTCCACTCTTTCATGGCTGTCCACACTGCGCGCGATGGCGCAGGGCGTGGTCGCAAAGCACCAGTGCGGCCATTGCTTCCACCATCGGAACGGCTCGTGGGAGCACGCATGCGTCGTGGCGTCCGCGAGCTTTGAGCATGGTGGCCTCGCCTGTCGCGGTTACAGTTTCCTGCTCGCGGAAAATGGTCGCGGTTGGTTTGAATGCGACGCGGAAAAAGATCGGCTCGCCGTTAGTGATGCCGCCTTGCACTCCGCCGCTACGATTGGTGCGGGTGTGCACGCGGCCTTCGTTCATCACAAAAGCATCATTGTGCTCGCTTCCGCGCTGGTGCGTGCCTGCGAAACCGCTGCCGATTTCAAATCCCTTCGTCGCCGGAAGCGAGAGCATCGCTTTCGCAAGCTCGGCTTCGATTTTGTCAAAAACCGGCTCGCCCCAGCCTGCGGGGCAACCGCGAACGACACACTCGATCACTCCACCGACGCTGTCTCCCTCGCTGCGCACGGCCTTGATGAAATCAATCATCTTCACCGCCATCGCGGCATCCGGACAGCGAACGATGTTCGCTTCGACTTGCTCAAATTTCACTGTGTCCACGTCCACCTCGGCAACGAGATCGTGGATGCTTTTCACGTAGGCGACGATCTCCAGCTCCGGCGCGAATTGCGCGAGCACCTTCTTCGCAATTGCAGCCGCTGCCACGCGCCCGATGGTTTCGCGTGCAGAGGCACGTCCGCCGCCTTGCCAGTTACGGATGCCGTATTTCGCCTGATACGTGTAGTCCGCATGCGAAGGGCGGAACGCCGCCTCTATCTCCGAATACGCCTCGGGACGCGCGTCTTTATTATACACCACGACAGCGATGGGCGTGCCGATCGTGCGGCCCTCGAAAACGCCGCTCAAAATTTTGCACTGATCCTCTTCCGCGCGCGGCGTGACGATTTCGCTCTGGCCGGGCTTGCGGCGATCCAAGTCGCGCTGGATGTCTGCTTCATTAAGTTCCAAGCGTGGCGGGCAGCCATCTACGATCACGCCGACTGCTCCGCCGTGAGATTCGCCGAAAGTGGAGATACGAAATGCGAGACCGTGGTGACTGGACATCGCCGCTTTGCCTACTCCGCGAGCGCGCGCCAGTCAACCGGTCACGTGAGGACACCTCGCAATTCAACGACAATTTAATGACAGGTCTTGCCACCGGAGCCTGCGTGGGCGATTTCTCACGCCCGATTATGTGGAAAGGCCGATTCCAAGAACAAACCGCCGAATTACTCCAAACCTTCAGCGAAAGCATCAGCTTCGACTGGCGGCTCTGGCGGCATGAC
>JBEIQV010000302.1:0-3850 GCA_040376335.1 Verrucomicrobiia bacterium
CGCCTTCAGGCGACTCGGTCACGGTGAGGATGACGGTGCTCGGGAGTTCGAGGCTAGCTGCCTTGCCTTCGACATAGAGAACTTCCACGCGCTGGTTCTCGGTGAGATAATCGCGCACGCCGCCGACGAATGATTCGTCAAAACTGATCGTCTCGAAAGTTTCGGGGTCCATGAAGTGATAGCCCGACGTGTCCTTGTAGGAATAATCAATTTTTTTGCGCTCCACCTCGACGAGGTCCACTTTATCGGTGCTACCGAAGCGCACATCGGCGCTTTTGCCGGTGCCGATGTAGCGGATGATGAGTTGCACAAAAGCGCGCAGGTTGCCCGGTGTGCGGTGCATGATTTCGAGCACAATCGCGGGGTTGCTGTTGTAGCGGATGCACATTCCTTTGCGGAGATCGTTGGCGTTGGCCATGGCTGGTAAGTTGAGAGTTGGTGTTAAAGTTGTTTGCCCGCTCTGGCGGGAAAAAGGGCGCGCACTATGCCCCGACGAAAATGGCTGGCAAGTGCGGAGTTGGGGGCATCTCCGTTCGCCGTGCTGGCATTTTTGGCCGCGATACTGAATCGTCCGCGCCCATGAAACTGCCTGTTATTCTGTCTGCGCTCGTTCTTTCCGCCACTCTGCACGCTGATGATGCGGTGAAGGTGGAGGGTTTCACTTTTAAACAAACGCTAGGCGGGATGACGGAGTATCAACTCGATGCGAACGGGCTGCGGGTTTTGTTGAAAGCGGACAAGTCGGCGCCGGTGGTGACGTTCATGGTGACGTATCACGTCGGCTCGCGGAATGAGGTGACGGGCACGACGGGTGCGACGCATTTGCTGGAGCATTTGATGTTCAAGGGCACGGAGCGGTTTAATCGCAGCAAGGGCACGGGTTTTGATCAGGTGCTGGAGCGCGTCGGTGCGGAGACGAATGCGACGACGTGGCTGGATCGGACGAATTATTTTGCCACGGTGCCGACGAATGCGCTGCCGCTGTTGGTGGAGATCGAGGCGGATCGGATGCGGAATCTTTCGCTCATCGAGGAGGACCGCAGGCCGGAGATGACAGTGGTGCGAAATGAATTTGAGCGTGGGGAAAACAATCCCATCGGTGCGTTGGACAAAGAGCTGTGGGCGGCGGCGTTTCAGGCGCACCCGTATCACCACGACACGATTGGCTGGCGCAGTGACATCGAGAAGGTGCCGATTACGAAGCTGCGGGAGTTTTACGACACGTTTTACTGGCCGAATAATGCGACGGTGACGGTGATCGGAAATTTCGAGCCGGCGTTGGCGCTGGAGGCGATCAAGCAGCACTACGGTGCAATTCCGAAGGCCCCGCACGCATTCCCGGAAGTTTACACGGAAGAACCGGAGCAGAGTGGACCGCGCAGGGTGATGGTGCGCCGTGCTGGCGAACTGGGTGTGGTGGCGCTGGCTTACAAAATTCCGCAGGGCACGCACGCGGACTTTCCCGCAATCGAAGTGCTGAGCGCGATCCTGACGCAAGGAAAGACTAGCCGCTGCTACCGTGCGCTGACGGACAAAAATCTGACACTGGAAGTGGACGCGCAGACTTCGTTCACGCGCGACCCGTCGCTGCACACCACCTACGCTGTGCTGGCCAATGGCGCAAAGCACGAGGATGTGGAAAAGCGTCTGGTCGCCGAGATCGAGCGGGTGAAAAAAGATGGCGTTACAGCGGTCGAGGTGGAGACGGCTGCGGCGGGATTGCTGACCGAGCAGGCGTTCGCGCGCGACGGCAGTTTTGCACAAGCACAGGCGATCAATGAGTGCATCGCGGTCGGCGACTGGACGCTGTTCGTTTCGCTCGGCGACAAAATCAAAGCGGTGACTCCTTCGGACGTGCAGCGGGTTGCCAAAAAGTATTTCATCGAAAAGCACAGCGTAACCGGTTGGTTCGTGCCCGTTGATGGCGGCGACGATGCACCCGTTGTGAATGCGGCGAAGCCCGCGCAGGAAAAATTTCAGCCCAAGCAAGTGCTCCCGCCGAAGCCACCGGAGAAGGAACTCGCACCGCCAGCTACGACGGATTTTGCAAAACGTGTGGTGCGCGAAAAGGTTGCCGGGATTGATGTGCTCATGTGCGCCGCCGAGGTGAAAAATGTCGTCCATCTGCGAGGCAGTCTGCCCGCCGGTGAAGGTGCCGCTGCGAACAGCGCACTGGCGCATCTCGCGGCGGGGATGCTGGAACGCGGGACGAAGAAGCACGATCAATTCGCTATTGCCGCGATGCTCGAAAAAGTGGGCGCGGCGATTGAATTCAAAGTGGGCAACGAGACGCTGGAGTTCAGCGCGAAGTGCCTGACGCGCGATGTGCCGATGGTCGTGTCGCTGCTCACCGAACAGTTGCGCACGCCCGCATTTTCACCTGCGGAATTTGCGAAACTGAAGAAACAACTCGCCAGCGCTGCGCAGCAGACTTTGGAAAACACGGACGCACAGGCGGCGATTGCATTTTCGCAGGTCGCGTTTCCGCCCGGACACCCCGCGCGCAAGCCGGGCGTGCCGGAATTCATCGCCGCCCTCGAAAAGGCGAAGCTGGAGGACGTGCGTGCTTTTCACGCTGCAAACTACGGCCCCGTCGCACTGCGCATCGTGGCTGTCGGCGATGTGGATGCTGCGATTTTGAAAGCGGAGATCGCGAAGTCATTCGGAGGATGGAGCGGTGGCAAACCGGTTTCCGCTCCGGGCGTGACACTCGTGGCGAAAGCCGCTGAAAAAACAGTGATGATGCCGGATAAATTGAGCGTGAGCGTGATTATTGGCCAGTCCACAGGATTGCGCGCGACGGATACCGACTGGCTCGCGCTGAGCGTCGGCACCGGAGTGCTCGGCCAGGGATTCACCAGCCGACTTTTGGGCAATGTGCGCGACCGCGACGGCCTCACTTACGGCATCGGTGCCGGGATGAAGGACGATACTTTCCGCGACGGCATGTGGCTGGTGAAGGCGACATTCGACCCGGCGTTGCTCGACAAGGGCCTCACATCCACGCGCCGTGAAATCGAACGCTGGTGGAGCGAAGGCGTGACCGCCGAAGAACTCGCTTACCGCAAGAGCGCCGTCGCCGGACAATTCGCCGTGAGTCTCGAAACCACCGACGGACTCGCCGAGCAACTCCTCCGCTGTGTCGAGCGCGGTTTCGACGTGAAGTGGCTCGATGAATTCCCCGCAAAAGTAACCGCGCTCACGCTCGAAGACGTGAACATCGCGCTCAAAAAACACCTCGACCCCGCAAAGTCAGTCACGGTGAAAGCGGGCACGCTGAAGTAAACCGCGCCGCCCGCGTGGTGCGCTTGCGCGCTTTCATATGGGAGCACGCAGGCGGGCGGTTTGTCGGTTACTTGCCGTGTGGCTTGTAGGTCTTGCCGTCGCCCTGTGCGGGCTTCACGGGTGGCTGCGACTTGTCGGCGCAGGCGGCGACGAAGTTGAGCACGATGGCGGCGGTGATGATGCGGATGGTGTGTTTCATGTGTTGTTGTGTGTTGTGTTCCGGAGAAAGTTTTCACGCCTCGGGTGGCGCGGCGTAGCGGCGGCTGGATGGAAATTCCTTTGGTTCTGTGCGTCGCCACGCGCGATTGGCGGGGTTGTGCGATTCGCCGCTCCACCAGCGTTCCTGAAAAACTGCGAGGCCGATGACGCCCACGTTCGTCGTGTCGCCGTGCTTCCGCTGTGCGTAACTTTCGCCGACGCTCTTGAAGCGAAATGCTGCGACCGTGCCGTCGCTCGTGCGGAAGCCCTCGACTGTCAGTTCCTCGCGAGGGCCGATGACGTAGCCGCGCTTGTTGAAATTCGCCGATGCTCCATCCCGCGCATCGAGGCCGTCCACGCTGAGCAC
>JBEIQV010000318.1:0-3629 GCA_040376335.1 Verrucomicrobiia bacterium
CAGCCCCCGGGTAATAGTCGCCCCTCGCTTCGGCGGGGCCCCGGCGCAAGTCGGGGAGAGAAATGACCGCCGCACGGTGCGCAAGCATCGGAGCACAAAATCCGGCTTAGGATCGTCCAAAAACGGGGCGCTCGTGGGAAACCACGGGCGCCCTCACTTTTTCCAGAAGGGAGGGAGGCGCGGGCTTTGCTATCTCAATTGGAAACCCTCGAGTATTTTGGAATCCCAAACACAGCCCAAACCCGTGCCTGCGCTAGAACCAAGCAAGGCGGCCCAAACGCCGTTCCTTCTGCGTGTCGTAGGCGCCCTGAAGGTGCAGCAAAAGCTGCGTCTGTGCGGCCTTCTGTGCATCGCGGCGGGTTTGCTGCCGACGCTCATCCTGCTGCTGCGCCTCAAGCCCAACGACCCAACGAGCATCGAAAAGGGCGTGATTACGTCGCTAACATGCTGGACGGTACTGGTGCAGGTGCTCGGGCTTATGATGGCGGCGCTCATCGGGCGTCAGATTTTAAAAGACATATCCATCTCGCTGCGACGGCTGGGCGATCTCGTTGGGGCGATCACTGCGCCGGAAGGCACTGCGCCCTTGGCATTCCAGTCACAAAGTGATGAGATCGGTGCTCTTGCCACAGCACTGCAACAAATGATGGAGACCGCCAGGCATGACCGCCAAAGGCTGATTCAAGGCAACGTGGCGCTAGTTCTTTCCAACGAGCGACTGGCGCAGACGAACATGGAACTCGAGGCCGCTAGTGCGAAAGTGCGCCAGCTCGCAGAGCAGGCGGACACTGCGAATCTTGCCAAGCGAAATTTCCTAGCGGTGATGAGCCATGAAATCCGCACTCCTATCAATGGAATCATCGGCATGACGGAGCTGGCGCTGAAAACGCCGTTAAACGCACTGCAGCGCGACTACGTGGAGACGGTCAACAGCTCTGCTCAAAGTCTTCTGGATTTGCTGAATGACATTCTGGATTTCTCGAAAATCGAAGCCGGAAAGCTGGAGCTGGAGGTGATAGATTTTGGACTGCGCGATGTGCTGGAGGATGCTCTGGCCACGTATGCCGGACGCTGCCACTCGAAGGGAATCGAACTGATTCTCGATGTGCGCCCTGATGTGCCTGATGCACTCATCGGCGACCCTTACCGGCTCCGGCAAGTGGTGCTGAATCTTGTCAGCAATGCGCTGCGTTTCACGACACACGGCGAGGTGGTGGTGCGTGCGGAAATTTCCCAAATCAACGAAATCGAAACGTTGTTGCGTTTTACGATCAGCGACACGGGCTGCGGCATTGATGGGGACAAGCGTGAGGCAATTTTCAATGCGTTCACGCAAGCGGATAACTCAACCACGCGACGCTTTGGCGGAACGGGTCTCGGTCTGGCAATATGCAAACAACTCGTGCAACTCATGGGAGGCTGGATCAGCGTGAAGAGCGATCCGGGCCGCGGCAGCGAGTTTCAATTCCGCGCGCGCTTTGGCGTTGGGCCCGCGCTTTCCGCCGGAAAAAATACCACGCTCGCTGGAAAGCGTGTGCTCGTGGTGGATGCGCACGAAAAGAGTGCAAAACTGCTCGCCGAATCACTCCTCGCCTGGGGCATGGTGGTGGAGACTGCCGAAAGCGCCGCCACAGCAATGCTGCATCTCGAAACGGAATTACTCAACCCCGAGCCTTTCGACTTTGTGATCGCCGATACTTTTCACAGCGCAAGTGGTGGCTTTGAAATCGCGCAAAGACTCCCCTCGCTTTCACCCCGTCCGCCGAAAGTCGTGCTGCTGCTCTCAGCCGCACGACGAGAAGATGTGCCCGCCGCGCTCCCTGTCTTCGCCCAACTCATCAAGCCGGCGCGTGCGCGCAAACTCCGGCTCGCGCTGGAAAACACGCTCAATCCACAGCCAGTCTCCGCGCCAACGCCCGCCTCTCCCCCGCCCAGCGAGGTTCCACACGGCCGCCGCCTTCGCGTGCTAGTCGCCGAGGATAACGCGACCAATCAGCGCATCGTGCGCACGCATCTCGAAGCGTGGGGCCATATCGTGGTCGGCGCAGGCGACGGCTCCGAGGCCATCGAACGACTGGCGCGCGAGCCGTTCGATCTGATCTTCATGGATCTGCAAATGCCGAAAATGGACGGTGTCACCGCGACGCTCGCCATTCGGAAAAAAGAAACCGGCGACTCGCGCATCCCCATCGTGGCCCTCACCGCCAACGTCCTCAAAGGTGTGCGCGAGGAATGCCTCGCCGCCGGCATGGATGGCTACCTCGGCAAACCCGTGCGCGAACACGAGCTGCTCTCCACCATCGAGAGCGTCATCCCCGGCCTGCGCCCTGTCGCCCATACGCAAGTCACGCCTTCAGCACCGGTGCCAGCGTCGTCTTCGGATAGTGAATTTCCCTTTGATGCCGCAGAACTACTCGCCAGCGTGAACGGAAACCGCGACACCATCGCAGGACTCCTCCGCGACTCCCGCGACGAAGATCTACCCGGCCTCGTTGCCACACTTACCGACGCTCTCGCCGCTGGTAATTGCGACCAAATCCGCCGCGCCGCCCACGCCATTAAGGGCGTCGTGGGCGTCTTTCACGCACCCGCAGCCTACGCCGCAGCCAAAGCGCTCGAAGACACGGCCCGTGAAGGAAAAATCGAACTTCTTGCCGATCAAGTGACGGAACTGCTGCGCGCGGTATTTGAATTGCTAACAAACTTGGAACGCTTCTTGGCCGCCCCACCGGCTCGTGCAGCTTAACCAACCACTTTCAATATGCCCGGCGATAATCCAAATATCCTGCTCCTCGAAGACACCAGGACCGTTCAAAACTACATCCGCGACGTCCTGCGTTCACTCGAATGTCCCTATCAGCTTCTCGCCGCCAAGCGTGTTGATGAGGCGATGAATATTGCCGAACAGAGCGAAATTGACCTCTTTATCGTGGACATCGGTCTGCCCGATGGTGACGGCATAGACTTCCTCTGCGCCATGTCTGCCGTGCATCCGTCCGCTCGCGCACTGATCATCACCTCCACACCAAACGAATCCTACAAGGAACGCGCCCGCGCGCTTGGCGTGCTTAATTTCCTGCCCAAACCGCTTCAGCGAAAAGCACTGCTCGACGCAGTCACCCGCCTCCTCCCTCCCGCCATCACGGAAGTCATCACGCATCAAGAAGAGTGCGGCGGATTCGAGGCGACCATTGGCGGTCTCTCACCTGCGGACATCATCCAGCTCAAATGCCTGCGTCGTGCGAATGGTGCAGTCGAATTCAGCAACGAAGACCGCTTCGGCCTTGTGTGGTTTGAGGAAGGCGAAGTCATCCACGCCGAGTCCGAGTGCATCGGCTCACACCACTCGGGAATGGAGGCATTCACAGCCATCGTGAGCTGGCGCAGCGGTAATGTGCGTGAAGTCCTGCAGGCGGGCAAAATCGAACGCACCATTCACAAAAGCTGGCAAGCACTATTGATGGACGCGAGCTCAGCGGATCAGGATTTGGCCTGCCCCCGAACTTTGATCCACTCGCTATGAGAGTTTTTCGTGGTTTTGGTTTAGTTGGTTGTTGGTGATTACCGCTGTTGTGGTGGCATTGGCCACCTTGTTCCCCCGAACGCCTGCCGCGGCGAGCGGCGCGGGG
>JBEIQV010000127.1:0-9371 GCA_040376335.1 Verrucomicrobiia bacterium
CCGCGCGCGTAGCCGGGGCAGAAGCAGATGGGCTCGAATTTCCCTGTGGAGAGATCCACGCGACCGAATTCCCCCGCCCCGCTGTTGAGGACGTAGAGCGTCCCATCGTGCCATCTCGGAGAGTGAGGCATGGAGAGGCCGCGGGTGATGATTTCATTGGCCTGCACGTCCACGATTACACCGCCGTCGCGACGGTGCTCGCGCCAGCCCTGATGCACATCGGTGGTGGAGACGGCGGTGACGTAGGCGGGCGCGCCGTCGCGCATGGCGAGGCCGTTCAAGTGGCAGCGATCCTCGGCGGCGAGCTTGGTGATGAACGGTGGTTTCCACACGGCTCGGAAGCTGTGTGTCTCGCTCGGCGCGGCGATGCAGGAGAAGAGGGTGTTGATGAAAAGTGGCCGATCGTCGCGGTCGAGGGCGATGTCGTGGGCGTCCACATCGCCGGTCGTGTAGCCGCATTGGGGGACGTAGAGCGTATCGTATCCGCCGGGCGATTTGGCACCCTTGGGGAGCACGTTTTCAAAACGCCAGATCTGGTAGATGGAAGACATCCAGAGCGTCTGGGATTTACGGGTGGCTGAGTTGCCTACGGCAAGGCCCATGCATCGCGCGAAGCTGCGCTCGAAGAGACTCAATTTGCGCTCAGGGGCCGCCCCGATGAGGAAGAGCTTGCCGCTCTGGTAGGTGGTGAAAGCTAGAGAGTGATGCTGTTCTCGAAGCCAGGAGACGAACTGGCGGGATGCGGTGACGTCGAGTTTCGGCGCGGGTGTGGACATAGGGCGACCCTAATCAGCGGGACTGCGAGAGGTCGAGTGACGAGTGGCGAGAGGCGTGCCTGCCAGTGGTTCGAGAAGTGAATGAGCAAGCCATGGTCTTTCACCATGATGCTGCGGATGCACTGGATGATTGACCACGGATGTCACGGATGGACACGGATGTTTTTTCCGCACAGCGGGGCGCGTTCTTTCACGGGGCGCGCTCTGTTTGTTTTGCGGGAAGAGAAGTGGCGCAGATTCACCAGTCACAGCCGCATCAACATACTCAGCGCCCACCCGTCGGGACGACAAGCCACCCGCACCTACGCCCTCAGGCGCACGAGCACGTCGGTGGCATCCTCGCCTGCGGTGCCTGCGTCGAGGTAGAGCGCGGTGGTGAAATCTTTCACGGCGGCGGAGTCGGCGTTGGCGAGGCTCTTGATGGCGGCGGCTTGGATCGCGAAGGAGTGCGGGATTGTGGAGCCGGTGACATTTGTCCCGGAGGCTGCGCCGAATTTCAGCGCGCCGATACTGCTGCTCTGCGTGAGGATGCCCGCGACTGCGGCGAGTGCGTCGTCGGCGTCGCCGAAGGTTGCGTTGGTGCTCGCGATTCCGGCGACGATGGAGCTGCGTGTGAATGCTCCGCCGACGGTGACGGATGTGATCGCTGCGGCGCGCTGGTAGCTCTCGTTGCCGTCGCCGATGGTGAAGTCGCCGCCGAGTTTCGCACCGGCGAGGATGAGTGAATCGGTCGCGCTCGCGCCAACCGTGACGGCTCCGATGTTTGCGCCAGCGACGAGCTTCGAGTTCGTGAGCGACCCGCTGATGCTCACCACGCCGAGCGATGCTGCGGAAAGGGCGGCCTTCTGCTGTTTGTCGGTTCCGGCGACAACGAGCGATTGCCCGGCGGCGATGGCGCTATCCACCAGACTGCCGAATGATGACGTTTTTGCGGCGACTTTCAGCCCGGCGATTTTTCCGCCCGCTAGCACCTGCAAGTCCGTAACCATGTTTGCGGCGACGTCGCCGCTGAAACTCAGCGCACCAATCGCGCCGGTCGCGGTGAAGGTCGTCCCATCCACGCCCCGCGCGGTCGAGGCTCCCGTTCCACGTGTAACGGCGACGTTCGTGGTGCCGAGCACGTCACCCTCGAAAGCTGCGTCATCAAGCCCGATGCTCGAACCGCCGAAGCCACTGAGATTGACCAAGACGTTGCCGAGCGAATTCACCGTCGAAGCGAGCAGGCCCATGCCGAACTCCCCGGCGAGCACGCGCGCGTCGAATGTTGTGTTGATGATACCGGTGCCGTCGGCATCCGTGCCGCCTTTCAGTTTCACGGTCACTTTGCCGATGCTGCCGGTCCTGCCTTTGACAATGCCGGTTGCGGTGGTGGTGAAGGAGCTGTTGCGAATGCCGGTGAGGTCCACGCCGGAGCTTCCTTTCGCGCTGGAAAGATCCACGCTGATGCTACCAATCGAAGTCGCGGTGATGTGCACATTATCAATGCCCACCGTGCTGGCGCCGAGTTTTCCGAGCTTCACTTTGATTCCGCTAAACGCCGCATCCGAGACGATCGTGTAGTCGCGAACGATGCCCGCTGTGGATGTCAAAAGACCAAGTTTACCAGCGGTGGTCGTGATGTCCGTGACGCCAGCAGTGCCGAGGAATGCAAATGCGGTGATGGAGCCGATGGATGGCGCTTCGAGCGAGCCGGTGAAGTCGCCCTTGATTTTGAGCTTCTTGATGGAGACTGCGGATACGACACGGCCCGTGAAGTCCGAGTTCACCGTGAAAGTGGGCACTGCTGCGGCATCCGGGTCGGTCAAAATAAACGTGCCCGCGAGTGCGCCCGTGGTTTTCACCGAGCCGATGCTGCCCGCTGTGATGGATGCGCCTGCGAGAAACGCCGCTGCATCGAATGAGCCGACGTTGCCTTCGACCTCGGAGCCGCTGCTGCCCCACGCGCCTTGCGCGACGGACATGCTGCCGACACTCGCCGTGGTCTCCGCGCCGTTGCTGAATTTGTCCACTTCGAGCACTCCGTAAAAGTCGCCCGTCTGCACAAGGAAACTGCCGATGCTCTGCGTGGTGCGGAGATAGCCGTTGAACGCCCAGGATTTGAAAACGACTTTGGAGAAGCCGCCACCGCCCACGCCTTCCGGGGTGCCGTCGCCGAGCACTTCGATGTTCACGCCAGCGCCGAGCACGTCCCCAACTGTGAGCGCAGGACGGTTGTTGTAGGTGTCGGGCGTCTTCGTGCCGGGAAGATCATAAGGCAGCCCTTCGCCGAGTTTGATGAACGCGTTCGGGGCGAGGTCATCCAGAATGAGCGTGTTCATTTTTCCAGTCACGCGGAGATCGGGCAACGCATCTGCCACGCCGTCGCCGAGATTGATGTTGCTGCCCAGTGTGATGCTGCCCACGTGTTGCTGCGCACCACTGGTGAAGATTCTGCCGATGTCCGTGCCGAAGCTCTGGTCGAATCGCGGTTTGCTCGTGATGACGACGCTCAGATTGCTCGTGAGGTCCGTGTCGATGAGTTCGATGCTCGCGATATCCGCATTGTCCAAGGCTCCGCCGACGAGCAGCACATTCAAACTCCCCCTCCCTGTGAGTGACACCTTCACCGTGTCGCCATTCTGATCCAAGAAGGTGAAAGGATCCTTCGGCACGACGACCGTTGACTCACCCGCAACAACAGCAAAAGCCGTAGCGCTTTGATCCGGGGTGTAACCAGATGCGCTGATCGTATTGAATCCACCCGTCACCGACGATGCCGTGACGAGTGTAAAGAATGAGCCAGCAGCCGGGATGAAACTTGGGCTATTCGTAACCGACAAAATGCCAGCGAGGGCCGCCGTGCCGCCGACATCGAGGCCATCATATTGCGCAGCTGACACACCGCCGATATCCACAGCAAGCGTGCCACCTGCATCCTGCGTGTAGTTTCCGCTGATCGTGATCGTGCCCGCTGCGCCACTGCCGCCGGGGCTGACAATTCCGGCCATAACATTCACACTGCCATTGATCGTGCCGGTGCCACTGAGTGTGCCGCCGCCGACGATGAACGTTGATGTGATAGTCCTGCCGCTGAGATCGAGAATGCCACGCACAACTCCGACGGCGGCGAAGGTCTCATCCGTGGCAAACTGTGCGATGCCGGAGCTGCCTGTTTTGTTGATAGATAGATTGCCTTGTAAGCCGGTGCCCGGTCCGTTGAAACTGCTCGTCCCCGTTCCAGTGAGTGTGATCGTGCTGTTGATGTTCGTGTAGCCCGTCGTGTCCGTGGAAGTGACATTGCCGGAGACAAGGATCGCCTCCGATGTGCTGGAGGCGGTGATGAAACCGACGGTCTGAATCAGCAGACTATCGCTGACACGCAAGCTCTGTATCAGTGCGAGTGTGGCAGCATCCGTCATCGCAAGTTCCAGATCGCTAATCGTGCCGGAGAAATTCGCCGTAAAACCGCTGCCGGTGAGCCGCAGCGCGCCGCCAGTGTTGGTGATCGCGCCAGTGCCCGTCAACGTGGCCGCGCCGCTGAATGTGGCGTTCGTCGTGCCGTGATTCAGCGTTGCACCGACCTGAATCGCCGTCGCGTCCGTCGTCAGCCCCACTGAGGTGACCGCCACGTTGAAGTTTACATTTTCCGAAAGCACTGTGAGCAGCCCGCCGATGGTCGTCGCAGTCGTTTGGAAATTGACCGCGTCCGTTCCCAACTGGCCATCAATCGTAAGTGCCGCGCCAAAGCCGGAGCCGGTGCCCTGCACGTTGATCGTGTCATTGCCAGTGCCTGCATTGATCGTGAGCGAGCCGCTTGGGTTCGCAAAATCGGTCTGCGGAAACGTCGTGGCACTCAAGCGCGAGAGCGTGTTTCCGGCGGTGCCGTCGTCGGCGAGCGTCATAGTGTTCGTTGAGTCGGGGAGATTGAAGTTCACATCGGTCGCGCTGCCGGTGTTTGAGATGGGCGTGAGGCTGGTGAAGTTCACCGTGCCGAAGTTGCTCATCACGACGCTACCGCTGGTCGCGTTGTCGAGGTTGTAATCCACCGTCCCCTGAGCGCCTCCGGTGATCATGAGCTTGTCGTCAAAGCCGCCGCTTTCTCTCTGCCCATCGTAGTTCACACCGTTCGTCGCGGGGATCGGATTTCCGTTGGCGAAATCAATGATGAGGATGTCGTTCCCATCGCCGCCGTTGAAGACGAATCCCGGCACCATGCCGAGTGGAGTGAAAGCGCCGCCGTTGAGCGTGTAGCCAGCCACTGTGGACTGCACGCTGAGGACTAGCGTGTCGTTGCCCGTCGTGCCGTCCACGACGAGGTCGCCGGGTGCGAAGGCCACAGTCACGCTATTCGCAGTGTAGGTCACGCTGCCGTTTGGTGGGAGATTCGTGACAGGAAACGTGCCGCTGATTGCGCCCGTGGATGTGATCACGTCGAAGGATGCTGGCGCGACTGCATTGTAGCCGTTGAACGTCACAAAGCTGAGTTTTCGGAAGAGAGATGTGGTGCCGCCGACTTGGAGTTGATCGTAGCCGCTGCCTGGCGTGGTGCCCTGCGCTTCGATAAACAGTTCGCCGTCGTTGCCCTGAGAGTAGTCACCGGTGATGGTGAGTATACCTGCGTTGTTAAGTCCGTTGGCGGGCGATACGATGCCACCAGAATTTATCAACGATCCGGTGAACGTGCCAGTGCCGGTCACGAGACCGGCATTGATTTGCAGCGGACTGGTCGCGGCGATGAAAGATCCGCCGCCCACGGAGAGCGATCCGCTGTTCTGGGTGAATGTGCTGCTGAATTGAAGCGTGCCTCCATTGCTCGAAGTCACAAAGCCATCGCTGGTGGTTGCGATCTGCATGTCGGTTGTCCCTGCGCTAACCTTGTTGAAGTTTCCCGTTGGAAAAACATTCAAGACGCTTCCGGAACTGTCACCGTCGAGCACATCCAGATCGCTGAGGACATTCACTGTGCCGCCGATATTGATCTGAGCGCTTTGCAGGAGGGATAAATTTCCCGTGCCACTCCATGAGCCAGCGGAGGTTGGCGCGATATTGAGAATTAACTGAGAGAGCGTTTTTACGGCGTTACCAGAAATGTCGAAAGGACCGTTGACGACCCATGTTCCTAAACCTGTGAGCATTCCACCACTCCATTGCAGAGGCCCATTGTTGCCTATCGTGGTGGTATTCGAAACGAAGGTGCCGCCGCTGATGGCGAAGGTGGTGTTTGCAGCAACATTCAAGACTGTGGTGCTCCCGTTGCTCAATGAACCGCCAATGAGCGCAACGGTGCCGCCTCCTTCAAATAACACATTATTGAAAAGGCTGAAGCCGGACGAAGAATTGAAATTGAGCGTATTTCCGGGCGTGACGCGGAAGATCGCGCCAGTCGCACTGCCGCCGGATAGGACGGAGAAAGTTCCGCCGAGCACTTCGAGAAGACCGTTTTCCGTGAAGGTGAGACCAACAGGGAGCGTCATGCTGGCGGCACCGCTCTTGCGCAGTGTTCCCTCGGGCCGGACTTCGATCACCCCGCCGTTACCACCGGATTGAAATGGCGTAGCGAGGAGCACTTCATAGAGGCCGCCTGCCTGAAGTTTCGCCCCATTGTTCAAAGTGAGCGCGAAGCCGTTGTTCGACGAACCGCTGCCCTGCACGAACAGCGTGCGCGTATCGAGTGTCTTTGCCGCTCCGCCGAGGACCGTGCTCGACTCGGCTAGGGGATGCGTCATGCCCGTGCCGGTCTGCGTTCCGCCGTTCCACGAAAAGCTGCCGATGATATTCAGTGTTTTCGATCCGGTGAGCGTGCCGTTGTTTTGGATAAAATCGCCCACGGTCACGTCCGTCGTGTCGAGCGTGATGGTGGCGTTGCTGTTGAGCATCGCCGCATCGCTCGCGCCGGGGAGTCCGTCGGGCGACCAGTTCAGCGGATTGAGCCAACTCGTGTCGCCGCCACCACCTGCATCCCATGTGTAGGTCAGCCCGTTGCGCACGAGTTGGGCGTTGTTGGTTGTGTAGTTCGTCGCAAATGCGCCTTCGCCGACGACGGCAGAAAAAGTGCCCGCGAGGCCCGACGAGGTGAGCACATTCAGCGTGTGACCCAGCGCAGGTGTGTAGCCGGGGAGGATTGTGACGTTGAGCACGCCATCAATGGATGCTGTCCCACCGACGGCAAATTGATCGTAGTTCGTTCCAGCAGTGGTTCCGCGCAAATCCACCGCAAGCGTGCCTGACGCAGTTTGTGTGTAGCCGCCGGTGAGGTTAAGGATGCCCGTCACTTCGCCGATGCCGACATAAACGTAGCCGCCATTATTGCTCAAATTACCGTTAATGGTGCCCGTGCCGAAAAGCTCACCATCCGTATCCAGCGTGAGTGTCCCGCTGGTCTGGATATTTCCGCCGGTAAGCCCGAGCTTACTGCCGCTTGAACCGGTGTAGCCGTTTAGTGTGAGTGACCCGGCGCGCGATTCGATGGAGCCACTATTTTGCACGGTTGTCGTCTCAAGCCCAAAGGCGCCGGTTCCGAATTTTTCGATCTTTCCAGCGTTGAATGTATTGCTGAACGAGCTGCCCCCATCCTGATCGAAAACTCCCGCATTCAGCGTGAGCTTGCCGTTTGGATTAATGGCGAACAGACCGGTATTAAAAGCGAGACCCGCTCCTCCGATTGTAAGAGTGCCATCATAGATAACAAAGGCGGCACCAGCATTCCACTGCAACGGCTGCCCGCCGCCGTTAATATTAGCCGTAGTTCCATAAAAACCGATGTTGGTTCCGTCCTGCGAACCGCCAGTCCACGTAAATGTGTCGCGCACATAGAGTGTTCCAAAACCAGTCATCGCTCCCGCGCTGTGTTGAAAATGAAGCACGCCGGCATCGCCATCGAGTTGGATGGGATTCGTGCCGCCGTGGTAGATCGCTGTGTCAAATGCGCCGGGCACACCGTTCGGTGCCCAGTTCAGCGGATTGAACCAATCCGAAGATTGTGCGCCATTCCATGTATAGGTGCCTCCAGGAAGGCCCAACGCTGGCGAGAACTCCGAGGTCTGCCCCGCACTAGTGTCGGTAATAGTGGCAGTGAAATATGAATTCGCCGGCAACCCGATCGTCTGCGCGAAGACGCCAACGAACTGGCCTGCTGCGTTCGTGTTCACATCCTGCGATCCAAGCAATACCGCACCTTGGCCGGAACCCGACACATCCACCTGCCCCGGCGCGAGCGCGAAGAATTCGATGCGGTAGTTCGTGACAGGCTGCGCAGAGATCGAGAAATCGAACATCACATTCGATCCCGAATTGGTGAGATTGGTGAGCGTCGGCCAGTTTGTGAGTCCGTTCGGTCCTTGGTCGGAGTCAAAGGTGTCGTTCTCAGTGACACCAAAGAAATTTTGCTTACCCCCTGCGAGATCAATACCCAGCCTGTTGCCGAAGATGCTATTACCAAGGATCGCCACACTCGATGGCCCTACGAATTCGCTCACCGAAATACCCGCAGCGTTCGTATTAAAAGCGATCACATTACCATCAAGCGGGGACGTGCCTCCGATGGTCGTCCCTGTCGATCCAAATACCTTAATACCGCCATTCTGATTACCCAGCTTGAGTGTGCCGCTCACGTCCGTGCCGATTTTATTGGCACTCACCGTTACGATGTTTGCAGGCCCGTCACCGACACTGCTGCCGATCTCAATCCCGGCGCCAAAATTGCCAGAGATCACGTTGCCTGCACCTGTCCCGTTCCCACCGATAATGGTGCCCGTCGCACTGTTATTCATCAGGATACCAACACCTGTATTTGCCAGTGGAGAAGTGCCCGCCGCATTCAGGCCGATCACGTTGCCGAGCACTGTGGTGCTAGTGCTCCCTCCGATGCTGATGCCCGGGCCAGTATTTCCGCTGACCACATTGCCCATGCCCGCTGACGCACCACCGATCACAGTTCCATTGCCGCCAATGAGGATGCCGATATTCGTATTTGGAATGGCAAACTGCCCCGTGGCGTCGGTGCCGATGAGATTGCCGATCACAACCGTATTCATCGCTGCCGCCCGGAGCGAAATGCCGAGCGAATTTCCGGAGATCAAATTGCGGTCTGCGAGCGCGGGGCCGCCGATCACATTGTCCGCATATGTGTCGCTGCCACCAAAATGGCTCACGGCGACGCCAGAGTTGCTGTTGCCGAATGCCGCATTGCCCGAAGTTGTCGTGCCCAGAAAATTGCCCTCCACCTTGTTGCCGCTCGACTGGATGAGGATGCCGTTGCCCGAGTCATTGATGCCGGGATGAAAGTCATTGATCACCAGCCCACGCACCGTGCTGCCGCCAGTCGCCACTGGATCGCCGCCCGCGACGCCAAGAGTCAGCCCGCTACCACTATTGAGCGAAGAGCCACTCAACACCACACGCAGCGTCGCATTCGTGCCGATGGACGCTGTGTTCTGCGAAGTCCCCGGTGCCGTGTATCCATCTATGATCACCGCCTCGGTAATCGCCGGTAACTCCGTTGTCGGCTCAATGACGAAAGTGCCGCCAGGAATGCTCGCGAAGGAAATCAAATCCTCCCCTCCGGAGTTCGGCGTGGAGTTCGCATCGAGAATCGCCTGCCGCAGCGAGCCGGTGCCG
>JBEIQV010000187.1:0-6648 GCA_040376335.1 Verrucomicrobiia bacterium
CACCGCCTTCGAGAACCGCCGCACCATGCAGACCTTCGTCTCTCACATCGCATGGGAATCCGAAGTCTGGATCGCTGAAGATCCCGATCACATGATCCATTTCAATGGCGAGCGGTTCCTTGGACCATATCCTGATGTGATGCCTATAAAGCCGTGACCGGGCTGCCACTGCTTGGAGATCCGAACTAGGACATCTGTATTCGCGCTGTGCGCCTGCTCGATACCGTTGCCGGCTGAAATTTCCTTTTCCTGCGCGTGGTTTTTTCGGGAAATTTTACAGCATGCGGAAGCGGCGTTCTTCCAACGTTGATTCTGGTGCGAAGGCGCGGAGGCGGGCGCTGGCGGAGACAAGGGCGGTGCAGCGGCGGAAGGATTATGAGTTGACGCAACGGGTCTGAGTGAGGCTGGGCAAGCGGTGCGCGTGGCGGGTGCGATGTGTTCAGGATTTCCGATACGGCCAGGGAGGCTCTCGCTGACGATTCATTTTCAAACAAACATCGAATCATGAAAATCTACCAACCACTTATCTTCGGAATCCTCGGTGCAGTCGTGCTTTCCTCCTGCGTCGTGCTGGACACGCGGCGCGGGGTCACCGTCGCAGCAGTCGGATCTTACGACACGCTTCCGCGCAGTAATCGCTCTCCCTATTACTACTACGGCAACCGCTATTATTACGGCGGCAACTGGGAGCCGGGCCGTTATTACAACGAGGGGCGGTATCACAGCGGGCGCTACAACCAGGGCGGGAGCTACTATTATGGCGGTCGCTACTCTGCGGGCCGTCGTCACCGCTAGCGCCCCCAATCTGCCTCGAGTCAGAAATCGCGATGGGCTTCGGGGTTTGTGTGCTTTGTTAAAAGGGAGGGTGTTTTGCAAATCTTGAAAAAAGGTAGGCGCAACCAGCCGGTCCACTGCGATGCACGTGTATGTTTCCGATCGCATCATTTGAAGACGCTGCACCCGCTCAGGATCTCGCACGCCGTCTTTCCGAAGAGGGTATTGATGCAGCCACCAACGACGACGCCGGGGAGCAGTTGCTCCGGTTCTTCACGCCGCATCCCCACGCCCAATGGCACGTGCTGGTTCCTTCTGACAAGGTGCAGGAGGCGCTGGACAAGTTGCGGGCTCTGGATGCCAGCGAGCAAATTCTGCGATACGCCATCCGCTGCCCGGACTGCGGTTCCACGCAGATCGAGTATCCGCAGTTTTCGCGAAACACGCTCGTCGGGAATATCGTGCCTGTCGCCGCTGCTGCGCTCGGGCTGGTGGAACGGGAATTTTACTGCACTGCATGCCATTTCACATGGCCCCCTCCGGCGGAGGTGAGGGAGAGCGGGGATGTGGCACGATGACCCAAATCGGGGCGTCGTCAGGGTTTCGCTGTCGAGGGCACTGGGGCGGACTTTGAAAGCGGGACGATTTCGCTGGTGCCGTCGTTTTTGAGATGGAGCAGACGGTCGTGAAATTCCTTGAGGGTGGAGCGGTGGCCGACGCTGACGAAGGCGATGCCGGAGGCGCGTAGCTTTTCGTAGAGGAAGCGTTCGTTTTCCTCGTCGAGCGCGCTGGTGGCTTCGTCGAGAAATGCGATGGCGGGCTTTTTCAAAAAGAGTCGCGCAAAGGCGACGCGTTGCTGTTCGCCGAGAGAAAGGACATTCGTCCAGTCCACGACTTTGTTCAGATCGCTGTCAACGCGGGCGAAGATGTCGTGGAGATTCACGTCTTCCAGCACGGCGGTGATGGCGTCGTCTTTGGCGTCCTCTTCGTTGAGGGGATACATGAGCTGGGCGCGGAGGTTGCCGGGGACCATGTAGGGCTTTTGCGGGAGAAAGATGAGGTGGTTGTGCGCGGGGCGGTCAATCTGGCCGCCGCCGGGCGCCCACAGTCCGGCGATGGTGCGTAGGAGCGAGCTTTTGCCCGAGCCGCTCTCGCCCATGACGAGCAGGCTGCCGCGCCGGGGGAGCTGGAGGCTGAGGTGCTGGGTGAGGGTTTTGTCGCCGCGCGGCGTTTGCACGGTGAGGTCGTCGAGCTTGAGCTGGAGTGCGTCTTCGTTGATTTCGCATTTCGCCTCCTCGGCCTCGCGTGCGTCCTCGGCGTCGAACTCGTCGAGGTTGTCCCACAAGTCGCCAAGACGGCGGATGCCGGCGGTGAACGAGCTGAGTCCCTCGATTTGCGCGATGATGATGGAGACCGCCGCGAGCACCGATGCGAAGGCGCCCTCGGCCTGAGTGACGACGCCGAATTCCACCGCGCCGCTCATGAACATGGGGCCGACGATGAGGCCGGGGATGATCAGCGCGAGGTAGTTGTAGCCGTTGGCGAAGAAGCCGAGGTTTCGCGTCCAGCCGATGATCCAGAAGGAGTTTTGCAGCGTGTCGTTGAGGCGATCAATGAGGTCGCGGTGCTCGCGCTTTTCCCCGCGAAAGAAGGCGATGGATTCCGCGTTGTCGCGCACGCGGACGAGGCCGTAGCGAAACGTCGCCTCTTTTTGATACTGGTTGAAATAGAGCCCGACGAGCCGCCGCCCGAAGAGCATGGAGACGACGGTGCCGACTGCCGCGTAGATGAAGAGGACGCCGACGAGCTTGCCCGACACGGCCCACAGCACGCCGAGGAATCCGATGAGCGTCACGAGGGAGTTCACGATGATGAGGAAGAAATTCAGCACGCCGGTGGTGAAGAGCTTCACGTCCTCGGCGATGCGCTGGTCGGGGTTGTCCACGCTCTCGGAACTGCGGATGCGATAGTAGGCGCGGTTGAAGAAATAGCGCTTGATGAGGATCTGCGTGAGCCAGCGCCGCCACGTGAGCGAGAGCCGCTCCTGCGAGTAACGGTAGAACACACCCACGGGCACCGAGACGAAGCAGACGGCGATGAATTTCCAAATGCCGCGCACCCATCCTGCGTGATCGCGCTGCGAGAGCGCCGTGACGAAATCGCGCATCGCGTAGCTCAGAAAAACCTGCACCACCCCCACGGCCACGCAAAGTCCCATCAAGGCCGCGAGCCAAAGCCGGGCCTGCTTCTTCGCGCCGCCGTTGAAGAACGCCTTCGCGAGGGCGAAGAATTTCTTCAGCAGCGCCAGGCGCGATTTTTCGGGAGAGGACATGTCGGGGATTTAGAGGCGTGCGCTGATGAAGTGACGACTCAATTCGTCCCAACGAGAGGAATCACATCAGCCACTCTTGTTTTCAGATATTCTCACTTCAAAAAAGAGTGGCGGAGTCTACGGGGCTCGAACCCGCAACCTCCGCCGTGACAGGGCGGCGCTCTAACCGATTGAGCTAAGACTCCTAAAAGGAGGGGCGCGTAAGTAGCGGCGTGTGGTGAGGACGGCAACCACTTTTTTACTCAAATGCAAAAACTCCACATGTTTTGGAGGAGTGCGTAACATTAAAGTGGAGCCAGCGATGGGATTCAAACTGATACACTACCACGAATTCACATATCTTCACGTAACTGCTTGATTGTCTAAGATGTGTTTTCCGGCCAATCCCGCTATTTCGGGTATTCCCCGACTAATTCGGGCGATTCGGGCACAAACAGCGACCCCAAGCATGGGTAGAAAACCTGTTTTCAAATTCACCAAAACCGACCGTGGTTGGAAGGTGAAAATTCCCTCCCGATTCTCGCTCTCGGGGAAGCGGGAGCGCACGTATTTCGCCACCCGGGACAAGGCCAAGAAGTTCGCGGCCGAACTCAGGGATCGTGTGGAAAAGCATGGAAGCAACTCATCCAACATTCGTCCATCGGTAGCAGATGATGCCACCCTCGCTGTGGAAATGCTCAAGCCCTTCGGACTTTCACTGGTGGAGGCCGCGAAGAGGATCGTTGAAATCGAGAAGGCAAAGGTCGCCAGCAAGGAAGTGGTTGAAGCCTTGGCCGCTTTTTTGCTGACCAAGGCGGAGAAGGGAGATGCACAACGGCGGGCTTATGAGCAGATGAAGTCGGCGTTCGAGATCGAATTCTCCGGGAGGAAGCTCTCGACCGTCACACCTGCAGAGCTCGTTGCTCATGTGGAGAAATGCACCGGCACTAATTCCACGTTCAACAGCAGGGCCAGCGTCATCAAGACCTTCTGGCGCTGGTGCTCCAAACTACACCGCAACTGGTGCGACGTGAAAACCATCGAAGCCCTTGAAAAGCGCCAGACTCGCAAAGGGGAGATCGGCATCCTCACCGCCTCACAGTGCAAGAAGTTGCTGAAGACAGCGGAAAATCATTACCCGGAATGCGTGCCAGGATTCGCCCTTGCGCTGTTCACAGGCTTGCGCAAGTCGGAACTCGAACGTCTGGAGCCCAAGAACATTACCGCCGATGGGATCACTTTGCCCATCGACTCCACGAAAACCGGTCGTCGTCGATTCATAGAAATGCCCGCTCCGCTGGCCTCCTGGCTGAAAGCTTATCCGGTTGCGGAAACGGTTCTTCCCGCGAACTGGTTCCGCAAAGAAAAAGCGGTGCGCAGGGAAGCCGGGTGTAGGGTATGGTGCGATCTGTTCGATCCTCCGCAAGGTGATAGTGACGATCCCGATTGGCCCGACAACGGTCTTCGGCATACTCATGCGTCAGTGATGCTCGCGCTGGGCAAGCCGCTGGAGAAATTGACCTTCGAGTTCGGACATTCCGGGGGTGCAGCCGTTCTGAAGTCCCATTATTTCGGAGCGATGTCCAAAGCCGAGGCGATCAAGATCTGGTCCATCGGCCCCAAGGAAACCGTGATTCCTATCATCGCGGAAGTTCCCTCAACTTTTGGCAAACAGGCAGCCAGATCCAGATCACAACGGTGAGACAAGAGCCCTAGTGAACTGCCCGCATCCTCGCGGCGATCTACATTGGTGTTTCCAATCTGGAGTTGCAGAAACACTGCGACTGCAGAAATTTGCTTTCGCGCCCGCCGCACCGGAAACGGTCAGAACGGGGACTGGCGTAGGGGAGTATGGGGTCTGCTTTACGCCAAAATGTCCTTCACCACATGCCCATGCACATCGGTGAGGCGGAAGTCGCGGCCTTGGAAGCGGTAGGTGAGCTTCTCGTGGTTGAAACCGAGGAGGTGCATGATGGTCGCCTGAAGGTCGTGGACGTGGACTTTTTTCTCCACGACGGAGAAGCCGAGTTCGTCGGTCTCGCCGTAGCTGAGGCCGGGCTTGATGCCGCCGCCGGCGAGGAAGAGCGAGAAGGCGTCGGGGAAGTGGTCGCGCCCGAGCACGCCGCCCTTGCTGGTGCGGCCTTCGCGGAAGGGCGTGCGGCCAAATTCGCCGCCCCAGACGACGAGCGTGTCGTCGAGCAGGCCGCGCTGCCGGAGATCGCGAATGAGCGCGGCGACCGGCTTGTCGGTGGCGCGCATTTTCTTGGTGAGGCCATCGCGGATGTCCTCGCCGGGATTGGTGCCGTGGAAGTCCCAGCCCCAGTCGAAGAGCTGCACGAAGCGCACGCCCTGTTCGAGCAGCCGGCGGGCGAGCAGGCAGTTGTTGGCAAAGCTGGCGTCGCCGGGTTTCGCGCCGTAGTCGGCGAGGACGTGCGCCGGTTCGCGGGAGATGTCCATCACCTCGGGCACGCTCGTCTGCATGCGGAAAGCCAGCTCGTATTGCGCGATGCGGGTGGCAGTTTCGGGGTGGCCGAGTTCGCGCTGCTGCTCCTCGTTGAGGTCGCGCAGTGCATCGAGCGTCTTGCGCCGCAGCGCGCGATCCATCCCCGCCGGGTCGCTCACGTAGAGCACCGGATCGCCCTTTGATCGGCACTGCACGCCCTGGAAGACGGACGGCAGAAACCCTGTGCCCCACAGGCTTTGCCCGCCGCTCGGCTGCACGCCGCTGCTGATCAGCGCGACGAAACCGGGCAGGTTTTCGTTATCCGAACCGAGGCCGTAGGTCGTCCACGAACCGAGCGACGGCCGCCCCTGGCGCGGCGAGCCGGTGAAGAGCAGCAGCTCGGCGGGCGTGTGGTTGAACTGGTCGGTGAACATGGATTTCACCACGCACATTTCGTCGGCGATGCCGTGAAAATTCGGAACCGCGTCGGACATCCAGAGGCCGCCTTTGCCATACTGCGCGAACTGCCGCGGCGTGCCCATGAGCTTGGGCGTGCCGCTGGTGAAAGCGAAGGTTTTGCCTTTCACAAACTGGTCGGGCGCAGGCTCGCCGTCGTGTTTAACCAGCTCGGGTTTGTAGTCGAAAATATCGAGGTGCGGCGGACCGCCGGACATGTGGAGATAGACCACGCGCTTCGCCTTTGGCGCAAAGTGGGGCGAGCGGGGCGCAAAGGGATTCGCCGCCGACGGACTGGCCTGCGCGCTCTCGCGGAGCAGCGCCTGAGCGGCGATGGCTCCGAGGCTGAACTGGCCGGTGCTGCGCAGGAAGGTGCGCCGGGTTTGGGCTTGGAGGAGGTCGAGGTTAGGGTTCATCAGCGTTTCATCAGGGTTTCGTCCATGTTGAGCAGGACATTGGCGACGGTCGTCCACGCGGCGAGGTCGGGCAAATCCGTGCCGGACAGGGCCGCGCCGATGGGGTTGGTGGCGAACGCGGTGGCTTTTTCCGGCGCCTGTTTGAAATGCGCGAGCGTTTCATCGTGCAGCGCGATGAGGCGTGCGGTTTCTCGCGCGGTCGGCGGGCGCGTGACGCACAGGCGGAAGCCGCGCGTGGCTTTCTCCGC
>JBEIQV010000383.1:0-2558 GCA_040376335.1 Verrucomicrobiia bacterium
GGCTTCCCGAAGCGCAAGGCGCGTCTCGTGCCGCTGACGGGCGAAGACGAGACGGATGCGAAGGTGAAATGGCTGGCGGGTTTGCTGCGGGAGTTTGAGGGCGAAAAGATTCTGCTCATCTGCAAGACGCGCGCGCTCGTGGAGGAAATCGCCGAGCGTCTCCAGCGCGTGGTGAATGTGAACGCGGGCGTCTTCCACGAGGGGCTCACGCTGCTTCAACGCGACCGCAACGCGGCGTATTTCTCGGAGCCGGAGGGTGCGCGAATTTTGATCTGCTCGGAGATCGGTAGCGAGGGGCGGAACTTTCAATTTGCGCATCACCTCGCGCTTTTCGATCTGCCATCTAATCCCGAATTGCTCGAACAGCGTATCGGTCGTCTCGACCGCATCGGGCAGACGGCGACGATTCAAATCCATGTCCCCTACGTGAAGGGCAGCGACTTGGAAGTGCTTGCGCGCTGGTATCACGAGGGCCTCGGCGCATTTGAAAAAAATCCCCACGGCGCGGCGGAGATTGGTCGAGAGTTGAGCGAGACGCTCGCGGCGCTCTGCGAGGAGTTCGATGCGAAAAAGCTGACTGCTTTCATCAAGAAGACGCGCGACCTCCACGCGAAGGTCGCGAAGAAACTGGAGCGCGGTCATGACCGCCTGCTCGAACTGAATTCATGCAAGCCGGCGCAGGCTGCGGAATTGATCCAAGCTGTCCGCGCTGCCGATGCGGACGAAGGTTTTGAAAAGTTTTGCATCGAGCTTTTCGACCACTTCGGCGTGCAAGTCGAGGATCACAGCATTCGCACTTTGTTGCTCAAGCCGGGACATCTGCTCACCGATGCATTTCCGGTGATTCCTGCCGACGGGATGACGGTGACTTTCGACCGCACACGTGCGCTCAGTCGCGAGGACATCGGGCTGATGACAGGCGACCATCCGCTCATCACGAGTTCGCTGGATTTGCTGCTCGGTGCCGAATCAGGAAACAGCGCCTTCGGTGTTTGGAAAGGCGGCTCCGAAGCCATCTTCCTGGAAATTCATTCCGTCGTGGAATGTGTCGCGCCTGCCGCGCTGCACGCGGATCGCTTTCTGCCAGCGACACCGGAGCGTGTCGTGGTGGATCACGCGCTGGCGGATCAAGGCGATGACGAGGAGCTTCGCGAAGCGCGTCTGGAGAAAGGTGATATTTTCCGTCTGCTCGATCGCGGTGCCGTGAAGAGAAAGTTGCTCCCTTCAATGTTGAATAAAGCGCAGGCGCTCGCCGGTGAACGGATGAAGGCACTCGTCGCCGACGCTGCGGCAGCAATGAACACTCAACTCGCCGCAGAAATCGAGCGACTGGAAACACTCCGCACGATCAATGACCACGTTCGTCCCGAGGAAATCGCCGCTTTGCAGCAGCAGAAAAACGAGCTGCAAAGTGCAATCGAATCGGCGCGCTTGAGGCTGGATTCACTCCGGCTCGTCCTTCGCCTGCCGGCGGGAAAATAATTTCTGCTGCAAGAAACCGTTGCCTGCCAAGCATCGCGCCCGCTAGTTTACAAACCATGCTGCAAACCAGCCCAGCCACGCGAACCGAAGCGCGGCCCGATGAAAACCAGACGAGCACGCTTACCGCGTATCGCTGGATGATCCTTGCCCGCGTGCTCGAGGAAAAGCTCGCGAGTCTTTATCGTGGGGGAAAAATCACCGGCGGTGTGTTTCTCGGAAAAGGGCAGGAGGCGCTGAGCGCGGCCATCGGCACTGCGCTGCGGAAAGGCGACATTTTCGCGCCGCTCATTCGCGATATGGCGGGGCGGCTGGCATTTGGTGAGAGCGTGCTCGAAGCGGCGCGCACTTATCTCGGTTCACGACTGGGGCCGATGCGCGGACGTGATGGAAACATCCACCGTGGAAAGCCGCGCGATGGTTACTACGCGATGATTTCGCATCTCGGCGCGATGGTTTCGACGGTCGCAGGCGGTTTGTTCGCGCGGCGGGCGAGGGGCGAGACGGGTGTCGTCGGTGCAACCTGCATAGGTGATGGCGCGACTTCCACGGGAAGCTTTCATGAGGGACTGAACATGGCGGCGGTCGAAAAACTGCCGCTCGTCGTAATCGTCGCGAACAACCAATACGCTTACTCGACTCCCACAGCCCGGCAGTATGCGTGCGAGGATCTCGTCCAGCGTGCGGCGGGCTACGGTGTTGCCGGATATAAAATTGACGGCACCGACCCAAGTGCCTGCGTCGAGGTCGTTCACGAAGCTGTCGCACGCGCGCGCGCCGGAGCCGGGCCGCAGATGGTGGTGGCGGATCTGCTGCGCCTCGTCGGTCACGGCGAACACGATGATTTTCACTACATGAACCACGCGCTGAAGCTCGCGCCCATCGGACGGGATTGCCTGGATGTCGCACGTGAACAACTCATCGCATCCGGCGACGCAACACGCGCGCAACTCGACTCGATGCGCGACCAGGCCGCCGCCGAGGTTGAGCACGCCTGCGGGACTGCACTGCGCGAGGCGCTGCCAAATCCAAGCGAAGAAGATTGGTGCGCGCTGAGTACACGCCGGCTTTCCGAAGGA
>JBEIQV010000079.1:0-12095 GCA_040376335.1 Verrucomicrobiia bacterium
CGCCAGAGGTAAAAATTTGGCGGTAATTAAAAACGGTGCAGTCAGCGGCACACAGCCATAGCCGAAGTTGATCGTCGGACAGCCATGAGAATCGTGTGACGATATTTTTGGCGTCGCCAATCAGTGCGACAAGCTGAGTTGCGTATTCGGGTGTGATGGGATTGCCAGCGATTACCAGCGTTGCGTCCGGTTGCGAACGTCGCCACCAAGCGATCACCTCCTCCTGTCCTTTGTAAGGCTCGACTGCGCCGAACATGAGAACGATTTTACCGCCGCCAAGACCAAGCGCTGTCCGCGCTTCGATTTGCGAAACGGGTGCGCCTAGCGTGACGGACAGATCTCCGTGCGGGATGACGCACACTTTTTCCTCAGGGAGTGAAAATTCGCTGACGAGTCTCCGCTTCGCCACCTCCGAGTGCGCGAATACGACGCCAGCTTGAGAATGCGCCGATCGTGTATTGCGCGCTGCAAAGGATTCGTTGGCGCGGTTGTGAGCGTGGAGATTGTGCGCGGTCGTCGCGAGAGCACAGCGGCGCATTGCTCCACGTAGATCGAAGGCAAAACGAGCGCGTCGGAACCAGTCCCACACATCGTTTTTGCGTGGGTAGTAGGCCTCGGGCCAGTGGAGATGAAGCAAGTCGCATTGCTGCAAGGCGAGCAGACGACGCAGCGGGAAGACTCGTTTATAGCCTTCAAGGAAAGAGACCCGAACTCCTTGTCGCTCCAGCGCCTCGGCAAGCAGTCGTTGGTATGGGACTCCACCACGCCAGTCAGGCGCAAAGACGACCTTCATCAATCCTCCTCTTCGCTCAGCAGCACATCGCGCAACTGCTTGAGACCTTCTCCGTAAAAACGGTCACGCACCGCACCCACATAGTGTCGCGCGACGCAGTCGCTGGATGCTTCTTTCGCCAGCGAAACTTCGTAGGTCTTGGGTAGAAGGCCACCCTTGCCGTGCCGCGATGCGCAGAGCGCAAAGAGCGTCTGCTCCACGCGCCAGATGTGACCTTTGAGGATGCTGGTTTCGCCGAGCGCGCGTTCGCAAAATTCCAAATCGAGCGCCTCTTTGCTGAGCAGGCAGATTCCGCTATTCACACGCGGCCATAGGGCCACACCGAGATGGGACCATGCATTATCGGTTGAAATGAGACTGCCTTCCTCCACGTCCTCGTTGAACCAGCACTCGGATACTTTTTTTGAAACCCAATTGGTGATTTCACGTGGGTATTTGAAAAACAGCACATCGCTATCCAGAACGATGAGGCGGTCGCTCTCGCAGAAGTGCGGCATGTCAAAAATCTTCAGCGCAAGCGGATGTTTGTTGCGATAGTCGTGGGAGAAGGGGAATGGCAGCAGTAGCTTGTCCATCTTTGTGTCGGCTTCATCGCGGGAGATGATGCGGACGGATTTGAGAAGCTTTTTTAGCTGTGTGCAAATCTCAGAGGTCAACGTTCCGTCGTCGTGGATGGTGACGCTCCACGTCTGCTCAGTGAAATGGAAGAAACTCGCGAGCATCCATGCGCAAAGTTCCCAGTCTTTCGCGCCGGTCAATACGTGGATTGGCACGGGCTGGGGAGATTCGCTCCAAAACGGCCACGCCCACTCGGCGATACGAGGCTTTGTTTTGTAATCATGGTAGCTCGATTCGAAGCCGCGCTTAATATCGCGCTTCAGCAGCCACCAAAGACGTCCAGGTGAGATCATGCCTTGGTTCTTCGACGGAAGCCGAGCAGTTTGGCAAGACTCGACTTCGCCCGAGCACGAACGGCGGGGCACAAAAACCAATGCGGATTACGGAGCAAAGCCATCGTAAATGGTGTCCGGCGTTTGCCCGGAGCAGTGGTTTTTCCCAGTTGGTAAAGGTCGTAGCTCAAGTGAGCGCGGAGTCTTTGTCTGGCGAGCGGGCTGATTTCCGCGCCATTATCGAGGTGCTCGCTAACGATTCCCCGAATGTCATCGGCCGCCTTTTCCGACGCGCTCGATTTCTGTGCGCTGTGAATCCGAAAACGTGCGCCCACGGCCGGGACATATGCAACGCGGGCACCTGCACGCAGGCATCGCACCCAGAAGTCATAGTCAAACGCCAGATTCCACTTTGGCTGAAAGCCGGCTGTTTTTTCCCACAGCGAACGCCGGAAGAACACCTCGGGCTGCACCCATTGACGCTGGCTCCACCAAACTCCGTAAATATCGAGCACTTCTTCCAGCGACTGGATGCGACCTGAGTGCCGCCCAGTGGTTACTCCCTTACTGTCCATCCACTCCACGCGGCCATAAATCAGATCCAGTTCCGGGTGGTCCTCAAAATATGTCACCACACGCTCAGCAGTGATTGGGTCGTCGCTGATGTATGCGCTGGGTCTGTGGGATGACATTTCGCGCATCGGCGCGAAAAAAAAACTGCTCGGACAGGTGGCCACAGCGAGCCTCGTGTGCTGGCTGGGACTGAGCATCGAGCGCTTTTCGATTCCGGGTTACGGTGAAGTCGAACTGGGCGTGTGGGCAGGACCGGTCACTGTCTTCTGGCTCATCGCCATTCCAAATATCGTGAATCTCATTGACGGCTTCGACGGTCTCGCGGGCGGGCTCGGGCTGTTCATGTCGCTCACGCTGGGAATCGTTGGATTCTACACGGACCATTACGCAGTGACTTGGTTTGCGTTTACGATGGCCGGCTCTCTCCTCGGCTTCCTCGTGTTCAATTTTCCACCGGCAAAAATCTATCTGGGCGATGGCGGAGCCTATTTGATCGGCTTCGTGATTGCCGCGCTTTCGATGACGAGCGCCCATAAAGGCTCCATCGCTGCCGTGCTGATGGTGACGGTGGTTGGGCTTGGTCTGCCGATTCTCGATACGGTGCTGGCGCTGGTGCGAAGAGCAATGCGCGGCTTTCCGCTGTTTCATGCAGACAGCGAGCACATTCATCATCGCTTGCAGGAGTTTGGATTTTCCAAGCGCAGGATTCTATTCGGTCTCTATGGCGTGTGCGTGACGCTTTCACTGATCGGGCTGGCGATTTTCTGGAATCAAGGCGGCACGCTGCCGATTGCGATTGGTGCGGGTGTGCTTTTCATCATGGTCGTCGGAGTTGTGCGGCATTTTCACCGTGTGAACTCATGGCAGGACGCTCATCGAAAAGTGAAGCGCGTGTTGAGCCGGCGGCAGACGGTGCAGTATGCATTGCTGCAAGCGAAGGTGTTGATGATCGAAGTAGAGCGCTGCGAATCGGGTGAGGAGTTTTGGGGGATTTTTGATCAGACGCTGAGGCGCGTCGGCTTTTGCGATAACGGAGAAGTGGACGAACAAGTCGTGGTGAACATCCGCTACAACGGTTCGCGTCCATGGACGGTCTATGCACCGCGTGAGGACGGCACCGAGGGAGAGTGGCAGCGCATCGCGGAATGCTTTCGACCTGTTTACGTCAAGCCTCAGGAACGCTGGGACCGCTGGTGATGGAAACGAAACGTCGCGAGCATCGGGGGCGTCCACGCAGGAGGATTCCTTGGCGTGCAATGGCCCCGGTTTTTGTTTTCGGAGCTTTGTTGTTTCTGGGGCCATTTCTTTTCGGCGCAGTGGATCGCGTGGTGCAAATCGGCCTGCTCGCTTTGCTGGCAGCCGGTCTGTGGATACGGCCGCTCACGGTCACGCCGCTTTCGCCGCGAGCGAAATGGTTCGCTGCGGCAGTTTGCGCGATCATCGCTTTCAAGGAGTTTGCGCCTCACTCGTTTTTTGGCGGAGTAAAGTGGCGCACAGAACTCGCGGATGTGCATCTCGCGCTGCCTGCCACTCACAATCCAGAACCCTTTCGCGCGCTCGATGGGATGCTCGCTGCAATGGTGGCTTTGGTGTGGTTTGTCTGGGTGCGCTCACTCGCTGCGGATCGCACTCGGCGCGTGTGGATGGCGTGGGTGCTCGGGACTGCGGGCGCATTTCTCGCGCTGGTGTGTTTCACGATGAAGATGGATCCCATTCAGCCGAAGGCGATCTACGGCATCCGATACACGGAAGGCTGGTTGGGGTGGGGGCCTTTTCCGAATCGCAACCGCACAGCGTCATTTCTCGCGATGGCCGGGCTTTGCTGCGGAGGCTGCTTGTTGTGGGCGATTGCGAAGGGACTTCGCGTGGCTGCCGTTGCGGCTGGCGCGCTCATGTTTGCGTCGCTCGCTGCGCTGCTGGCGAGTCAATCGCGCGGCGGACTGGTCGCATTCGGTGCGGGAATTCTCGTTCTGACAGCGCTCGTGCTTTGGAAGCGTCGGGATCGGCGAACGCTGCTATTTACGTTGTGCGGTCTGCTGCTTGTCGTGTTTGTCGTGCTGACATTTGGAGGGAAGGTGATCGAGCGATTCAGTTCGCGTGAAGGCGGGATGGTTTCCAATGAAACGCGCGTGCTGATTTGGAACGAGACACTGCGCATTTGGAAGGACGCGCCGCTTTTCGGGCATGGCATCGAGACGTTCGCTCAAATCTTTCCGCTCTATCAGGTCGCGGATTTGGATGGAAAAACCGTGCTGCATCCCGAAAGCAGTTGGTTGCTCTGGTTGACGGAATTTGGCGCGGTGCATGTGTTGCTGCTCTTTGCGGGATTGCTTGTTTTTGTCGCGACGAATCTGCGCGCGGTGTTTGACCAGCGGCGAAGTTTCTACCTCGCAGCGGGGGCGTTGGCTGGAGTCGCGGCGTTGCTCGTGCATTCCATGTTCGATGTGCCTGCGCATCGTTGGGCGACGGCTGGTTTCGCGCTGGCGCTGCTTGGTGTCGCGTTTCCGATGCGAACGACAGAAGCCCTCCATGCACCAAGATGGATTGCAGTGCTGCCCTTGGCGCTCGGTGTCTTTTGGGTCTGGCCTTTGATCGCAAAGCCACCGGCATGGTCGCCGCTTGCGCCGACGATGACCCTGAACCGCGAGACAACGAAGGGCGTGAAAAAGCCCTCGCTCGTCGAGTATGAGGAAGTGCTGAAGCATTTCCCGCTGAACGCGTGGCTGCATCAATACGCAGGAATGCACGCGCTGGCAGAACAGCCGAAGGAGCGCGCGCTTTGGGAACAGCATTTCACCATCGTGCGCAGAATGGCGGCATCGGCGTGGTGGTTGCCGGTGATGCAGGCGCGAGCGGCGAAACAGTTTCCATCGCAGGCGATTATTTTCTGGCAGGATGCCGTGCAGCGTGCAGGACGTCAGCGCGGCGAGGTAATGCGCGACGCAGTCCGCGAGACAGGGCGGATGAAAGGTGCGCGTGTGCTTTGGGGGCAGTTCGTGGAGGCACATCCGGAAGTGGCACTTTCCTACGCAGAAATCATCGTCGAAGAGTTGCGCGAGCCGGATGTCAACATCCGGGCCTACTACGAACTCTGGTGGGAGAAGCGCGCCGAGGCTGATGTGGTCGAGGACGAAGTGCTCGTATTCTACCGCTACGCCTAGCGCTGGTCATCGCCGGAACAATTGGAGCAATGGATGAAGCACCACGCATCGCGGCGCAGTTGCGATTACCGAGTGTGGATGGAATTGTTGCACGGATGGAAACAGGACGAACGTGCGTGGCAGATTTACAGCGGAGTAATGCCGGAACCGCCCTTCGGTGAAACACCCAAATCCGCCAAGGGCGAAGTGCTGGAAAATCGCTACCGCCTCGCTCCGGAAAATGCGGCGCACGCACTGGCCTATGCCCAGGCGCTCGATGCCGACGGTGACAAGGCTGGTGCCGAAAAGGTCATATTCAGCGTGGCAAAACGCGCAGACGCACCGCCGTGGTTCATCCGCAAAGCCGCATATCTCCTTGCCGTAGAGAAAAATTTCACCGCCGCCGTGGAGACGGCGCTGAGGGAAAAGCAACGCTAGCAAAAGCAGTGAGCCGGAAGTCGAAGGAGGAACCTCATCACGACCGTCAGCCCATGAGCAGTCGCACTGAAGCTCGCACCTTCGACTTCCGGCTCTCGGCGGGAAGCAACTACGCGAATTTCCTATGTTCGTTTCCTCCCGCGAGGACTTCACTGACTACGCGGTTAAGTTTGCTGATTTCGTATGGCTTGGAAATCGCTCCGGCGAAACCATGCTCGTGGAAGCGGGTCATGATCGGGTCGCTGTCGTAGCCGCTGGAAATGATGGCTTTGATCTGCGGGTCAATGTCTCTCAGTCGTGCGACAGCTTCGTGGCCGCTGAGGTCGCCGGGAAGACTCAGGTCTGTAATCACGAGATGATAGCGCTGGCCTGACTTCATCGCCTGCTCGCACGCAAGCAGGGCGGCGGGCGCGCTGGTTGCCTCTGTGACGTCGTAGCCCATGGAGGTGAGCGCGGTGGAGACGAGCGCGCAAATGGCCTCTTCGTCGTCGAGGACCAGCACGCGATATTTCTTCTGCGCAGGTGCGGGAGAGGCTGCTGGCTTCGGCATCGGAACAATCGTCCCACGTGTCGGCTCGAAGTTGATGTCTCCTTCTGAGTCTTCGCCTTTCGCGATGGCTTGAAGTTTGCGCGTCATTTCCTGTGCGCGAAGGGCGTTCTTTTTGGCGCTGATGACGCGCTCATGCGTGGTCGCGTCCTGATCGGCGGACATGAGGATGAGAGAGAGATTCCCGATCATCGCCGTGAGCTGATTGTTGAGTTCGTGGCAATATTTGGAAACTGGAGCGGCGATGTCGGTCTTTGGCGCGGTGGATGACGAAGCTTGTGCGCCCTTTTCGTGCACGAGCACGAGATAGCTGGTGCTGTGCGCCAGTTCGACCTGTGAAAGAAATACTTCCACGTTCACATGATGCCCGCCGGGGCGCATGGCGATGGAGTCGAAATTCACGGGGCCACGACGAGTGAGTTCACCGAGACAAAGTGGCTGGGGGATGAATTGGGTAAGCTCGATACCCTCAAACTCCGAGGCAGCAATCGAAAACATTTCCTCAGCGGCTACATTGGCTGCGCGGACTACGCCGTGGGCATCGAGCAGAAGCACTGCGTCGTCTGTCATGGTGAGCATAGCGCGCAACTGGGCTTCGGAGTTTTGTGCCAACAAACGATGGTGTTCCTCCCGGGAAGACATCCGGCGGTAGAATACTCCCCACGAAATTCCCGCCGCTATACCGATTGCGGCAAGAACCCCGACCAAAGTTGCGTCGAGTGTAAAGGAGGAGTCGGCGGCGGGCAGAAGTGAGGCTGCACCGAAAAATGCGGATACAGTGTTTTCAAGATGGCAAAGCGGCTCATCAAAGAGCTGCTCAATGCCGGAAATAATGGGCTGAAGTATGCGGTAAAGCATGTCGAAATGGAGAATAGCCGTCAGCGTGCCACATTATAGAAATTATACTAGAAACGGCAAATATCGCACCGCTTCAAAGGCATTGAGCGATACGCGAGAGACGTTTTAACCCTTAGGCGACCTCTGTATTTTGCGGCGCGGGAGGAGTCTCACGTGCCAAAAATTCCTTTGCGAGTGCTCGATAGGCGGCTGCACCGAGGCCGCTGGATTCGTAGGCGATGATGGGTTGGCCGTGGCTGGGGGCTTCAGCGAGGCGGATGGTGCGGGGGATGACGCTCTTAAAGATTACTTCACCGTAGTGTTTTTGGATTTCGGCGATGACCTGGTTTGCGTGATTGGTGCGGAGATACATCGTCATCACGATTCCGCAAAGTTGGAGGTCGGGGTTTGCGCCAGCGTCACGGAGTTGCTCGCAGATGCCGATGATTTTGGCGAGGCCCTCCATCGAGTAATACTCGCATTGGAGCGGAACGAGCACCTCGTCGGCGGCGCTCAGTGCGTTGGTCATCAGCACGCCGAGCGAAGGCGGGCAGTCGAGGAAGATGTAGTCAAACGCAGCCTCGGCGCGGAGCGGCTCAAATGCCTTGCGAAGTCGCGTGAGGTGGTCGCCGAGGCGGATGAGTTCCACTTCGACGCCGGCGAGATCGAGGTTCGCGGGGATGATGAAAAGATTCTCGCGCGCCGTGGGGAGAATCATGTCTGCGAGATTGGCTTCACCGAGCATCGGGCCGTAGGCGCTCACGTTTTCGAGAGGCTCGATGCCGAGCCCGCTGGTCGCGTTTGCTTGAGGGTCGAGATCCACAAGCAGCACCTTTTTTCCCAGCTCTGCGATGCAGGTGCTGAGGTTCATCGAAGTCGTCGTCTTGCCGACTCCGCCTTTCTGGTTCGCCACGGCGATGATTTTCATCCACGCGCTTTGTAGAAAGCCGTCGCGCCTGCGGGAAGGCGGAAGTGCGAAATTCGTATGGGGGACGGCTTTTGCAGGCTATGGGCTGACATTTCTTTTACAAAATCAGAACGAGGACGTGACACGCCTTGTGCAAGTCAGCCGAAGATGTTTGCGCCGAGCAGCGGCGGGGATAACGAAAAATTGCAGTTCAATCTGCGGTGAAGCGTGATTTCATCCACCTGTGCCTCGCGACAAATGCAGAGCAACCATCCAATCCAACTCCCTATGAAAACTCGAACCAGTCTCGTGCTAGCTATTCTCCTTTTTCCGCTCACGCTCCTCGCGGCGGGAGGGCGTGATGCGATGTGGAAGGAGGTCGAGGACGCGGCAAACAAGGGGCTACCCAAAACGGCCATCGAGAAGCTCGCGCCAATTATTGATGGGGCGATGAAGGACAAGGCTTTCCCCGAGGCGATCAAGGCGATCGCAACGCGCATCAACTACGAGGGCATGGTGCAGGGCGGAAAGCCGGAGGAGAAAATATTTCGCATGGAGGCGGAGATGGCGAAGGCTCCGAAAGAAATACTGCCGGTGATGGAGGCGATTCTAGCGGACTGGTATTGGCAGTATTTCCAGCAGAACCGCCATCGCTTCATGCAGCGCACGCAAACGGCGGCGGCACCGGGAACGGACATCACGACTTGGGATCTGTCGAGGCTGTTCGCGGAGATTGACGGGCACTTTACCAAGGCACTCGCGGCGGATGCGGAACTGAAAAAGATCGCGGTGGGGACTTTCGACGCGCTGCTAGACAAGGGCTCGGTGCCGGATGCGTATCGGCCCACACTCTATGATTTCCTCGCGCACGAGGCGCTGACTTTTTACGCATCGGGCGAGCAGGCGGCGGCGAAGGCGGAGGATGAGTTTGAGTTGGAGGCGGACGGACCGGTTTTTGGAACGACCGAGGAATTTTTGAAATGGGAAGCGAAGGGCGACTCGAACAAGGTGAAGGCGGTGCAGCTTTACCAGTCGCTGCTGCGCTTCCATGCGGAGGATGCGGACAAGTCGGCGCTGCTCCACTGCGACCTTGAGCGGATTCGGCTCGGGAAAAATCACGCGACAGGCGAGGAGAAAAGTGCGCGGCACAAGGCGGCGCTGAAACGCTTCGTGGATCAGTGGGCGGACCATGAACTTTCTGCATGGGCGCGTGCAGAGTGGGCCGAGGTGCTCGTCGGCGAGGACGAGCAGGCGGAGGCGCACAAGATTACGAAGCAGGGCGCGGGGGCTTTCCCGAACAGCATCGGCGGCAAGCTCTGCTTCAATCTCATCCAGCAGATCGAGGCAAAGACGTCGCAGGTCAACATCGAGCGTGTGTGGAATGCACCGCACGGTCCGATCTCGATCCGATATCGTAATCTCACGGAGATTCATTTCCGCGTCGTGGGTGCGGAGTGGACGGAGCGCTTAAAACGGAACGGGAATTTTCAATGGCTGGACGACAACGAGCGCAGGGCGTTGCTCGCGGCGAAGCCGGAAAAGACATGGTCGACGAAGTTGCCGCCGACGCCGGATTTCCGCGAGCGCGTGGAGGAAGTTGAGGGGCCCAAAGATTTGAAACCGGGCTTCTACTTTCTGATTGCGAGTCACGATGCGAACTTCAGCGACAATAATAACGTCGCCACTTTTTCGGACTTTTGGGTGAGCGATCTCGCCATCGTGATGCGCTCGGAGCAGGGTGCTGGAAAGGCGGAGGGCTTTGTGCTGGATGCAAATTCCGGAGAGCCAGTCGAGGGTTCGGATGTGCAGCTTTGGATATCGAGGGACAATGGCTCGTTCAGTCCCGGGCAAACGGTGAAGACGGATGCGAATGGTTTGTTTTCGACGCAGGCCGCACATGATCGGTCGGTGCTTGCATTGGTGTCCTTCAAAAACCAGCGCCTCGCGACAAATGAGGGCTTTCAACTCTGGCGTCAAAACAGGCAGCGCGCTGTGCAAACGCAGACGGTCTTTTTCACCGACCGCTCGCTTTATCGGCCAGGGCAGACGATTCGCTACAAGGGCATCTGCATTTCCGCCGACCGTGACAATGACAACTACAAGGTGCTCGGCGGGGAGGACGTGGCGGTGGTTTTCAGCGATGTGAACGGGAAGGAAATCGCGAAGACGGTGCACAAGGCGAATGACTACGGTTCGTTCAGCGGCAGCTTCACCGCACCTCGCGACCGGCTCATGGGGCAGATGAGTATTCGCACGACGGGCGCGCCGCACGGAATGGCGGGCGTGAGCGTGGAGGAATACAAGCGCCCGAAATTTCAAGTGGCGGTGGAAGCGCCGAAGATGCCGGGTAAGCTGTGCGAAAAGGTGAGCGTCGAGGGCAAGGCGACGGCTTACACAGGTGCGGCCATCGGTGGTGCGAAGGTGCGCTACCGCGTGGTGCGGCAGGTGCGTTTTCCGGATTGGTGGGGGAGTTGTTTTTGGTGGCGTCCGATGCCGGCGCAGGCTGCGCAGGAAATCGCGCACGGCACGGCGGTGACGAAGGACGACGGGAGCTTCACCGTGGAGTTTGTGGCGAAGCCGGATCGCTCGGTTTCGGAAAAGGACGAGCCGACGTTTTCATTTACTGTCCACGCGGACGTGACGGACACGACCGGCGAGACGCGCACCGCGCAGCGCGGCGTGAACATCGGCTACACGGCGTTGAAGGCGTCGCTATCGGCGGACGAATGGCAGACGGCGACGAAGCCGGTGGATGTGGCGATTTTCACGCAGACCAACGATGGCGAGGGGCAGGCGGCGGAGGGTGTGGTGAAAATTCACAAGCTCAAGCAGCCCGCGCAGGTCGTGCGCCCGAATCTCACCGAGCGCCGCAGCAGGCCGTGGCGCGGGGCAAAGCCGCTCGTGCCGAAGGAGCCGGAGGTTGTTCCGGGAAACCCTAATTCGTGGGAACTTGGCGAAGTCGCGGCGGAGGGAGCTTTCAAGACCGACGGCACAGGGAAGGCGGCGCTGCCATTCAAGCTCGCGGCAGGGCCGTATCGCGCGATGCTGGAAACGAAGGATCGCTTCGGCAAAAAGTCACCGCGCAGTTGCAGTTCAACGTGCTCAATCTCGACAACAAGCCGCTCGCCGTGCGCGTGCCGAACATCATCGCTGCGCCGAAGTGGTCGCTGGAGCCGGGCGCGGAGTTCATGGCGCTGTGGGGCACGGGCTACGCGCAGGCGCGCGCTTTCATCGAGGTCGAGCATCGCGGGAAGATGCTGCAAAGTTTCTGGACGGAGAATGGGCTGTCACAGCAGCAAGTGAAGCAAGCCGTGACCGAGGCGATGCGTGGCGGCTTCACGCTGCACGTGACGATGGTGCGGGAAAACCGCGCTTATCTCACTTCGCGGCGCGTGGACGTGCCGTGGAGCAACAAGCAACTGACGGTGAAGTGGGAGCATTTCACCTCGAAGCTGGAGCCTGCGCAGAAGGAGACATGGACCGCTGTCATCACCGGGCCGGATGCGAAGAAGGCCGTGGCGGAGTTGGTGTGCGCGCTCTATGATCAGTCGCTCGACGCGTTCAAGCCGCACCAATGGCAGAGGGCTTTCGGTGTGTTCCGGCAGGATTTTTCGAGACTGAGCATGCAGTTTCAAAATATGCTGAAGCCGCTCAATCATTTACACGGGCAGTGGGCGTTTGAGCATAAGGATGCGTCGTTTTCCTATCGCAGGTTTCCCGATGCGATTGCTGGAGGCAACTGGGGCTATGATGACGGAATTCCGGGACTCATGATGGGCAGAGCCGGAGGAGGAAGAGCGATGCCGATGGCCGCAATGTCAGCCGCACCGATGGAAAAAATGGCAATAAGTGGAAATGCAGTGAGGCAAGAAGCCGCAGGCTTCGCAGCCGACGCTTCAGGCGGGCCGCCTGCCGATTATGCGAGAAAAAAGAATGGTGGCGATGCGGGCGCTCCTGCTCCTGCTCCTGC
>JBEIQV010000296.1:0-3950 GCA_040376335.1 Verrucomicrobiia bacterium
CGAGCTGAGTAATTTCATCGCCGAGCACCGCATCAAAAACCTCTGCATCATCTGCGGCGACGCTCATATGCTCGCCGCCGACAACGGCAAAAACAGCGACTACAGTGACTCCAAAAAACTGCGAATCCCGGTGCTACACGGCTCGGCATTCGATCAAGGCGGCAGCTTGAAAGGCGGCCCCTACTCCGAGGGAACTTATCTTCCAAAAGGCAAAGATGGCCTCTTCGGCTGGGTCGAAGTGGAGGACGACGGCCAGCGCGTCGCCGTGAGCTTCACAGGCAGGAATCATCTCGATGAGGTAAAGGTGAATTTAAATTTTGAAGTAACATGATGCACAAAGTTCCTTGTCCCTCATTCCCGATTCCTCCTTGCGCTCAGCGCAGTCTCGGTTTTCTGTCACTCAACATGCTCCGCACACTCGCGTTTTCATTTTTCGCGCTATGCCTTGCCGCAAGCGCCGCCGAAACTCCCGCAGTCACAGCGACTGCCGCTCCCGCCGCACCGCGAATCACATTCAGCCAGTGTAATGTGGATGGTCCCTACATCGCATTTACTTTCGACGACGGCCCGCATGGCGTGGAAACGCCGCGTGTCTTGAAAATGCTTCGTGATCGTGGAATCCACGCCACGTTTTTCTGCTGCGGCAATTGCGTCGCGCAATATCCCGAGATCGCGAAACAAATTGTGAGCGAAGGTCACGAAATCGCCAATCACTCGTGGAGCCACCCGCTGCTCACCAAGCTCAGCACCGAGTCCGTGCGCGACCAGCTCGACCGCACGCACAACGTCATCAAGCAAACCACCGGCGTCACCCCCACACTCATGCGTCCGCCGTATGGCGCATTCACCGTGCAGCAGCGCGCCTGGGCGCACGCGACGTGGGGCTACAAGTGCATCCTGTGGGACGTGGACAGCCTCGACTGGCAGCACCGCAATCCGGCAAAAACCGAGTCCATCATTCTTTCCCAAACGAACCGCGGCTCCATCATCCTCTGCCACGACATTCACAAAGCGACGATTGACGCCATGCCCGCTACGCTGGATGCGCTGATCGCGAAGGGATTCAAGTTCGTCACCGTCTCCGAGCTGCTGAAAATGCACGTCGAAAAACCTGCCGCGCCAAAAGTCAAACCCACGAAAAGTCTGACCAGCGCGGACGGCGTCAGCGCCGTCACAAGTCTCGAAGATTTGAAGAAACAGGCAGCGCCAGCCCCCGCCAAGCCGTAGCCGCGTAGTTCACAAGCGGACGATTTTTTTCAAGGCTCGCACTCCCGCTACCACGCTGGTTGAACATCTTCACCAGTGACGCCCGAGGAAACCAAAGCAGCAATTCTGACCGAGGCAGAAGCTCTCGGCTTCGATCTCTGCCGCATCGCTCCAGCCTCCGTGCCTCCGCACGCAAAGGAATTTCGCGCATGGCTCGCCGCTGGAAAGAACGGCGAAATGGAATGGCTCGCTCGCAATGCAGACCGCCGCACCAACCCGCAGCTCGTGCTGCCCGGCGCGCAGAGCGCGATTGTTTTGGGGATGAATTACCGCGCAACTCACAGTGCGCGAAGTCCACAAACAGGGCGCATCGCCAGCTACGCGCTTGGCGATGACTACCATGAAATCATCGAGCCCAAGCTCTGGCAGCTCGACGCCTTTCTGCAAAAACTCGGCGGCTCCCAGCGCCAATACGTGGACACCGGCCCCGTGCTGGAACGCGATTTCGCCGCACTCGCCGGACTCGGCTGGCACGGCAAAAGCACGATGCTCATCCACCCGAAGCTCGGCACCTTCTTCTTTCTCGCCGCCATTTTCACTACGCTCGATCTCCCGCCGGACGAGCCGATGCGCGACCATTGCGGAAAATGCACACGCTGCATCACCGCATGTCCGACCGGCGCCATCACCGCACCGCAGCAGCTTGATGCGCGACTGTGCATCAGCTACCTCACCATCGAAAACAAAGGCTCCATCCCCGAATCACTCCGTCCCTTGCTCGGCGACCGCATCTACGGTTGCGACGACTGTCTCGACGCCTGCCCGTGGAATCGCTTCGCCACCGCATCGCGCGAATCCCGTTTCGCCGCGCGCAGCTTTGTTAGCACACCACTCCGCGATTTCCTCGCGCTCGACGACACCGCATTCCGCACGCTCTTCCACCGCTCCCCCATCAAGCGCATCAAGCGCCGCGGCTTCCTGCGCAACGTCTGCGTCGCCCTCGGCAACATCGGCACCCGCGACGACCTCCCCGCATTAGCCCGCGCCGCAGAAGATCCCGAACCGCTCATCGCCGAACACGCGCAATGGGCCGTGAGCCGCATCCATGAACGAAACACGAATCTCGGCTGAGTCCGCAATTTCCGCTGGCAATGCAGCGCGTGCGCGCAATTCTCCGCAGCCTTTCCGATGAGCAACACACGCGAACTCTACGACCAATACATCATCCCCACCTATGGACGCTTTGATCTGCGGCTCGCGCGCGGAGTCGGCTCCGAAATTTGGGACGAGGACGGCAAGCGCTACCTCGACTTCGGCGCGGGCATCGCCGTCACCAGCATCGGCCACGCGCACCCGCGCGTCGTGCGCGTCATGCAGGAGCAAATCGGCACGCTCGTCCACACCTCCAATCTCTACTACACGCGACCGCAGGGCATCCTCGCCGAGCGCCTCTGCCGCCTCGTCGCGCGGCCCGGCAAAGTCTTCTTCTGCAACTCCGGCGCGGAGGCCAACGAAGCCCTCTACAAACTCGCCCGCAAATTCGGCAACGAATCCACCGGTGGCCCGCGCATCGGCATCGTCACCATGCTCGGCAGCTTCCACGGGCGCACCCTCGGCGGCATCAGCGCGACGGGGCAGGACAAAGTGAAAAAAGGCTTCGAGCCGATGGTCGAGGGCTTCCGCCACGTCCCGTTTAATGACACCGCCGCGCTCACTTCCGCAGTCGCGGAAAAGGGCACCGTCGCCATCCTCATCGAGCCCGTGCAGGGCGAAAGCGGCATCCACCCCGCGAGCGCCGACTTCCTCCGCACAGCGCGCCGACTTTGCGACGAAAAAAACCTCCTCCTCTTTTTCGACGAAGTGCAATGCGGCCTCGGGCGCACCGGCGACTGGTGCGGCTGGCGCTCCATCGCACCCGACGTCGAGCCCGACGCCGTGAGCTGGGCCAAAGGCATTGCCGGCGGCTTCCCCCTCGGCGCGATTTGGGTCAGTGACCGCACCGTCGCGTTTGCCGACGGCACCGCCAAGCCCCTCTGCGATCTGCTCGGCCCCGGCACCCACGGCACCACCTTTGGCGGCACCCCGCTCGTCTGCGTCGGCGCCAACGAAGTCCTCTCCGTCATCGAAGAAGAAGGAATGCTCGCCAACGCCCGCACCCTCGGTGCACACGCCCTCAACGTCCTGCGCGCCATCGCCACGCCCCTCATCAAAGAAGTGCGCGGAGTCGGCCTCATGCTCGGCATCGAACTCGCACCCGACTTCGCCACGCGCGCGAAGTTGCCCGAGGGAAAAGTGCCCAGCCTCTTCCTTGTCGAGCGCCTCCACGAAGCCGGCCTCCTCACCATCCCCAGCGGCACGCACGCCCTGCGCTGGCTCCCGCCCCTCAACGTCCGCCGCGAAGAAATCGAAGAAGCCGTCACGATCCTGGAGCGCACGCTCGCTGCGTTGTAGCAGCGGCGTTGTGATTGGTGACTGGTAAATGGTGACTGGTAAGCGCCCTGCATCGGATTGTCCCGGAGGGACAGCGCGAAATTAGCCGGTGGTTTCAACCACCGGATCGCGCACAACAACGCCAACGCCCCGGAGGGGCGGTAGAACACGGCTGGCAACATCCCAAGACAGGCGGCAAATTACCCCGACGCCCCTGCCGGGGCTATGGTCTTTTCCGCATCATTCCGGTGGCTGACGCCGATCGGCTAATTTCCGGCTGGCCCTCCGGGCCACCCCCTCCGCGTCCCCCGTGC
>JBEIQV010000299.1:0-3911 GCA_040376335.1 Verrucomicrobiia bacterium
GCCGTGGTGCTGCTGGATGACGTCAATGATGTCCTGATTCAGTTTGTGTTCGAGGGCGAGGGAGATGCCTTCTTTCACGTGGGCGATGATGATGAGCGCACTCATCGTCGGCGCTAGGTCGTCGTGGGGGTTGCGGTCGTGCCGCATATTTTCGGTGAAATACTCGGGCTTCACGAGCTTGCCGATGTCGTGAAAATACGCGCACACACGGGCCATCGTGGCGTTCGCACCGACGGATTCGCACGCGGCCTCGGCTAGATTGGCCACGGCGAGGCTGTGCTGGAATGTGCCGGGCGCTTCGAGCGTCATGCGCTTGAGTAGCGGGTGATTGAGGTCGGCGAGTTCCAGCCAGCGCACACGCGTCGTGATGCGAAAGAGACTCTCCACGCACGGCAATCCGCCCACAATGATCAGTGCCATCACAATCGGTCCACCAACCGCGACGGCACTCTGCATCCATAGCGCATGGTAATTCATCGCCGCGCCTTGCGCCCAAATATGGAGCAGGTTGATTTCCTTAAACGCCACCGCGAGCACCCACGCGGTAAGACCGACGAACAAGCCCGCACGCGGGAGGTCGCCGCGCTTGCGCACTTCGCCGGTCAGGAAAATGGCGACGAAACCGCAGACGAGGCCCGTGGTGATATTCGTGACGATAAAAACGAGATCGTCGTTCACGCTGGCGAAAACAGGGATGCTCAGCAACGTCACAAACACAGCGGAAAAAACACCAACCGTCCGCCCCATCAGCACGCTCGCCAGCACGGGCGCAAAAGCGAAGGGAATCGCGAGCCTCCACAGGTCGCGCTTTTCAATCGAACTGAGCTGGCCTGGCAGCAAATTACCGCTGTGGCGCAGGGCCTCATCCGCCATGAGTAGGCAAAACTTCAGCCCGGCGAGATGCCCCAGGATGATCAAAAAGAGCAGGAGCAGGCGGGAGTTTCGCGCCCATACTTCCCGACGGTTCAGGCAGAGATGCGCGGTAGCCGTTCCGAAAATGAGCAGCGCCACTAGCATCGTCTCCGATGGCAGCGAGCGCGTGCCGAGCAGGAGCACCCACAGCAACGTCGCCGCAGCTGCAATAACGACGATAATTTTCGCAACGATTCCGCGTTCGAGCGTCTCGACGAGTTCGCTTTCGGTTAGGCGACGCCTCGTTTTTTGGGGTGCGAGACCCTTCTTCACGAGACGCTGGCGTTCAAAAAAACCAAGCATGTAGGTGATGCGCAGTCTCCCCGCAGCGCCGGATGCTGGCAATTGGAAAAAACAGCAGCCCCTAAACCGGCAGCACCACGACATCGTCCGGCGCGACGCTCGCGAAGAGACTGCGGTCATCGCTCGCGAAGACGAATTTCGGATTCAGCTCGTAGATTTTCAGCCCCACATCACCAGCGGCAAAACGATACTGCGCCATCTCGCCGAGATACACTCGCTCGCGGATTTGCCCCGCCACGGCATTCGTCGCATTTGCATCCTTGCCGAGCAACCACGCCTCCGGGCGGATGCTCAAAGTCACCCGCTGCCCCGCTTGCGGCGTCCATCCATGCGCAGTGGCGGTGAAAGTCCGCACCGGCGTCTCCACCTGCACCGAGCCCTCCACGGAAGTCACTGTTCCCTCGATGAAATTTGTCTCGCCCATGAAATCCGCCACGAATCGCGAAGCCGGGCGGCGATACACCTCCGCAGGTGCGCCCGCCTGCCGGACATGCCCCGCCTCCATCACCGCGATCCGATCACCGACGCTCAGCGCCTCCTTTTGATCGTGCGTCACGTAAATCGCCGTCAGCCCCGCCTCCTTGCAAATCCGCCGGATTTCCCCGCGCATCTCGATGCGCAACTTCGTGTCGAGATTCGACAGCGGCTCATCCAGCAACAAACAGCGCGGACGAATAACCATCGCCCGCGCCAGCGCCACCCGCTGCTGCTGCCCTCCTGAAAGCTGATTAATCTTCCGCCCCGCAAACGCCCCCATCTTCACCGAATCTAGCGCCGCCCCCACCCGCTGCTCGATTTCCTTCGCCGCCACCTTCCGCTCCTCGAGACCAAACGCCACATTCTGCGCCACCGTCATGTGCGGCCACAGCGCGTAGCTTTGAAACATCATTCCAGTAGTCCGCTCGTGCGGCGCGAGGCGCGTCACATCCTCATCTCCAAACAAAATCCTCCCCTCCTCCGGCTCGTAAAAACCCGCGATACTCCGCAGCAGCGTCGTCTTCCCACACCCGCTCGGCCCGAGCAGAAAGAAAATCTCCCCCGCCCCGATGGTCAGATTCAGCCCGTGCAACGCCACAGCGTCGCCAAATCGCTTCGTGAGATTTTCAATGCGGATAGTTATCATGCGCGGTGGAAATCCACTTCTAAAGAGCCGCCTCCCACGAGGGAAGTTTTCTATTCACGGACTCCACGGCGCCTACGCCCAAAATCCGTCATTCGTCATTCTTTACCTCCCGCCCATCCTCCGCCAAAGTCCCCCCATGAAGTTGCTGCTCGTCTTCATCCTCACACTCACCATCAACGCCCGCGCCGTGAATTCTCTCGAACAGGATTTCACCTGCCCGATTGACGGCCACCATTGGAAACAACGCATCGAAACCTCCTCAAATCCTCGCGGGATGCGTCTCGACCGACGTGAACTCGGTGACGTCGTCGAGCCACGCACACTTCCACAGTGCCCAAAGTGCCGCTTCGTCATGTTTCTTGACGAATTTCCCGAGCAGCTCGCAGATAAAATCAAACCCTTTATCCTCAGCCCTGACTACCAGATGATCGCGGCCAAAAACCCGACCTATTTCTCGCTCGCGCAAATTCAGGAATTCCTAAAAGCCCCGCCACTTTTCATCGGTCAGAGTTACCTACGTGCATCGTGGCAGGTGGAGGAGAAAGACGCCCTGTGCCAGCGCCACCTCGCCCGTGCCCTAGATAAAATCAGCGCCGCATTCACCGGGATGAAACCGAGCGACCGCCACTACATCAACACCGCACTCCTCGCCGGCGAAATCGAGCGACGCCTCTCTCGCTGGGAGGATGCCAGTAAGCGTTTTCACACCCTGCGCGACGCCCCGGAATTTAAAGACCCCAAGCTCCAAGTAATCATCGCACTGCAACTCACCCTCATCGAGAAACGGGACAACAAGCCCCACGCCATCGAAGAGCCCAGCGTGTCCATCGCAGCCCCGCCGCCAAAACTGAACCTCGATCCCCCGCCAGCCAAAGCAACCACCGAACCGCAAAAAGCAGCGCCATCCGCCGAAGCCAAACCCACACCCGCTCCGCCAAAACCCACCATCGTCACCAAACGCAAAATCCCCGACCTTCCTGAAGAAGCGCCTCCTCTTCACGACCCCGTGCCCACCAAAGATCCACCGGACGCCCTCCTCGAAAAGCCTGCTCCGAAAAACCCAACGCCAAAAAAAACATCTCCGCCAGTCGCCGTCATCGCCACCCCCGCTCCCGACGCTAAAACAAAACCCAAACCCATCGGTGCCGAATAGTAAAAAATATTTTCCCCCGCCAGTCATCACTTTCTCCTCCCACACCGCCACGCCACACGACACCCTCGCACCGTGCCTGACAACAACAACCCTTTCGCCGCTCCCAAACTTGAAGCCCTCCCTTTCCATTTTCCAACCGGAGTAAATTGGGAAACCCTCATTCAGCGCCTCGAAGCCCAACAATGGTGCGCCAGCATCGTCGGCGGTAGCGGCACCGGCAAAACCACGCTTCTCCAGCAACTCATCCCACACATTGAAGCGCGTGGTTTTCAGCCCGTCCTCTTCCGCCTCCCCGCCGAGAGCAGCATGAGAGACAAAGAACGCCTCCCCGACAAACTCCGTGAAGTCAAAGCGCCCGGCTTCATCCTCCTCGACGGCGCCGAGCAACTCTCCACCCGCCACTGGCTATCTGTCCGCGCC
>JBEIQV010000342.1:0-3247 GCA_040376335.1 Verrucomicrobiia bacterium
GTTCGTATCAATCGTTGCGGTCTCTTTCAAAAACCACACGCGCATTTTAAAGCGGAAATCCGACGACGTGAGCGCTCCGACCGGGCAGATGTCCACAGTGTTGAGCGAGTAATTGTGATCGAGGATGCGATCCGGGTGGCAGGCGATGCTGTTGAACGTGCCGCGATCCACGATGCCGAGCACATCGTCGTTCGCGACCTCTTTCATGAAGCGGATGCAGCGTGTGCAGAGGATGCAGCGCTCGGCATCGAGCGTGACGCGCGGGCCAAGCTCGACGGACTTCGGCTTCTTCACTTTGCGTTCGAGGAAACGCGAACCCGAGTTGCCGTGCTCGACGGAAAATTCCTGCAACTTGCACTCGCCAGCCTGGTCGCAAATCGGGCAGTCGAGCGGGTGATTGATGAGCAAAAATTCCATCACGCCCTGACGGCACTCGCGCACCATCGGCGAATCCGTGCGGATGCCCATGCCTTCACTCACGTCCTGCGCGCAGGAAATTTGCGGCCTCGGAATCCAGCCAATCTCAGGCTTTCCATCCGCGCCGATGATCGGCTTGCGATCCGGCGTCATTTTCGGCGTGCCCATCTCGATGAGACACATGCGGCAGTTGCCGGGCGAAGACAGCTTCGGATGGTAGCAGTAATGTGGGATGTGCTTTTTCGCCTGATGACACGCCTCGATGACGCGCGTGCCTTTGGGAAACTGCAGCCAGACGCCGTCAATCTGGACGTTGACCATTTGAACAGGAGCGGCAGTTGCGGTGCTCATCGGAAATTAGCGAGTGGCGGCGGGCGCCATGACCTCCTTGGAATTGCCGCGTGGTGCCAACACGGGCTCGACCTTTTCTTTTTCGACCAGTTCGGTCGTGTTGTATTCCGGCGGCATCGGCGGCGGGAGCGGCTTCACGGACTTCGCGGCAAATTCCTCCGGGAACTTCGCGAGGAAGCTCTGCACGGGCCACGAGCACGCTTCGCCGAACGCACAGATCGTTTTGCCGGCGATGTTGTCGGCCACGTTTTTCAAAGTGGCGGGATCCTTATCGGTGCCGCCGCCGGCGACGATGCGGTCAGTGATCTTGCGCATCCACTGCGCGCCTTCGCGGCACGGCGTGCATTGGCCGCAGCTCTCGTGCGCGTAGAATTCGTTCAGGTTGTTTAGGCTCTCGACCATGTTGCGAGAGTCGTCCATCACCATCACGCCGCCGGAGCCGGCCATCGAGCCGCACGCGGCGAGCGTGTCGAAATCGAGCGGGATGTCGTCAACGCCGAGTTCGCGGTCCTTGATTTTGAAACGCTCGCCGAAGCGCAGCACTTTCGCCGAGGAACCGCCGGGGATGACCGCCTTGAATTTGCGCCCCGGCTTCGGCCCACCGCACACGTCGTTCAGCAGTTCGCCGAAGGTCATGCTCCCGACTTCAATCTCGTAGTATCCCGGCTTTTGCACGTCGCCGCTCACGCAAACGATGCGCGTGCCGGTGTTGTTCGGCTTGCCGAGCTTGGCGTATTCCGCGCCGCCGCCCATCGCGAGGATGTGCTTCACGTCGCAGAGCGTCTCCACGTTGTTCACGATGGTCGGGCACTGGTAGAGGCCGAGCACGGCGGGGAAATACGGCGGCTTGATGCGCGGGTAGGCGCGCTTGCCTTCGAGCGACTCAATGAGACCGGTCTCCTCGCCACAGATGTATGCACCCGCGCCGCGATGGACGTAAATTTCGAGATCAAAACCGCTGCCCAAAATATTCTTCCCGAGGAATCCCCTTCCCCGTGCTTCAGCCAGCGCCTTTTCCAAAATCTGCGCGCCTTCCGGGAACTCTCCACGGATGTAGATATACGCGAGGTTCGCACCCACGGCGAAGCACGAGATGATCATCCCCTCGATGAGCTGATGCGGGTCCTGATGAATGATATAGCGGTCCTTGAAAGTGCCTGGCTCCGATTCGTCGGCGTTGCAGATGAGATACGTCGGTTTCGGTCCGCCGCGCTTGATGAATCCCCACTTCACACCGCACGGAAAGCCAGCGCCGCCGCGTCCGCGCAGCCCGCTTTTCTTCACCTCGTCCACAATCTCCTCCGGCTTCATCGCAAGCGCCTTTTTCAACTCCGCGTAACCGCCGTGCTTGAGATAGCACTCCACGTCCGGCGTGTAGCCCGGCACGTCTATGTTTTTGAAAACGATGCGCTTCTCGCGTGGATGTGCAGGTCGCACTTTCGGCGCCGTTGCGTCGCTCTTCGTCACGCTCAAAAGTTCAGCAGCTTTATCGAGGTCAATCGCCTCTTTGAAATTATCATTCACCATCGCCACAGGCGCGCTGCCGCAGCTCGCGAGACATTCTACGAACTCCATCGAAAACTTTCCATCCGGCGAAACCGCAATCGGATTTCCATGCCCCGGATTATGCGGATGTCCGTGCTCCGTCGTCTTCTTTTGCCCTTCGAGAAACGCCTCCAAATCAATCCCCGCCGCTTTCGCAACCCGCTCGCGCAATTCATACGCGCCGCCCAGTGCGCAACTTAGCGTGCGGCAGATGCGGATGTGCGTCGCACCCGCTGGTTGGCGACGGAACATCGGGTAAAAAGTCACTAACTCCAGCACGTTGATCGGCGGCAGTTCCAGCTTCTTCGCAATCCACGCCACGCCCTCGTCCGAAACGTAGCCAAAATGCTCCTGCCACAAGTGCAGCAGCGGCAGCGAAGCCGAGCGCTTCGACACGGGATAGTGCGAAATCGCCTCGTCAATCTTCGCCAGCAATGGTGCGGGAATATCCATAAATCAATTCTTCGGCTCGGCAGGTTGCGCGTCTGGCTTCATGTGCAGCGGTGCCTGTGCATCAATTTTCTCTCCAAAATTCCGCACCTTCCCCTGCAACTTTCCATCAATGAAACTCAGTTCGATCTTCTTGCCATCCTGCCTGTAAGTCCAAGTCGTCAGTGCGAAATCCTTCTTCACCTCCACACCGATCTTCCCCTGCGCCACCTTGTCAGGCGCACCAAGAATACTCTCCACCTCCTTCATCGACAGCCCTTCCTGCACCTGCTCCACACGCCCTGCACGCTTCGCCGCCACTTCCTGCTGACGATTCACGGTCTCGATGTTTTCCACCGAGACACGCTTCTCACAGCCCGTGAAAGCGAGCAACGGAGCGAGAATGGTTAAAGTGAATGTGGCAGCCATGCGAGACACAGCGGGCAGACTAAACCGAACTCCAAAAACGGCGGCAAGCTCCATTTGTGAAATTTTTCACAAACTA
>JBEIQV010000033.1:0-17263 GCA_040376335.1 Verrucomicrobiia bacterium
AAAATTGGGAGGAGTTTTCCAAGACGTGTGCTGCGATGCTCGCGGCGTTTCCCGATGCGAATGCGGTGCCGCTGGTGCTGTTGCTCGGTGGTGGCGTAGTGGGCGACCTCGGTGGATTTGCGGCGGCGGTGTTTCGCCGTGGCGTGCCTTTTGTGCAGTTGCCGACTTCGCTGCTGGCGGCGGTGGATTCGAGTGTCGGCGGAAAAGTGGCGGTGAATTTCGGCGGGGTGAAAAATATCATGGGGGCGTTCAGCCAGCCGCGTCTGGTGGTGTGCGATCTCGATATGCTGCGCACTTTAAGCCCGCGCGAAGTGCGGAGCGGGACGGCGGAAATTATCAAATACGGTGCGGTGTGCTCGGCGTCTTTGTTCGAGCAATTGGAGCGCGGTGATTTGGAAAAACTCCTCGCGCTCGATGCGGATGTGCTCACGGACGTGGTGGCGCAGTGCGTGCAGCTGAAGGCGAACGTGGTGCAGCAGGACGAGCACGACAAACTCGGCATCCGCAATATACTGAACTTCGGACACACCATCGGGCACGCGCTGGAACTGAGTGCGGATTACACGCTGACACACGGCGAGGCGATTTCCATCGGCATGGTCGCCGCGACGCGCATGGCGGTGAAGCTCGGCTTGGTCGGCGTGGATTTTGAGCATCGCCTGTTCACGCTGTTTGAGCGCGCCGGTCTGCCGATGTGCTACGCGGACAAGCCGGGTCTTTTCGACCGCATTGTGCGGGCGATGCAGATGGATAAGAAATTCCGCGACGGAAAAAATCTATTTGTTCTGCCGACGGATGTTGGTGCGTGGGCTCCGCGCGAAAATGTGGACTGGGCGCTCGTTCATGAATGCGTGCGCGGCGTGCTGGCGTAGCACTGCATTTCCAGTGAGAGGGTGACACTGGCACGCATACGGCTTAGACGCTGCCGCCATGACAGCCCTTACCAAACTCCAAACCAAGATTTTCGCCGACGGTGCAGACAAAGCCGGAATGGTGGAACTTTACCGCAACCCGCTCATAAAGGGTCTGACGACGAATCCAACGTTGATGAAAAAAGCAGGCATCTCGGACTACGAGGGTTTCGCGAAAGATTTGCTGCTGACGGTGACTGAGAAGCCGGTGTCGTTCGAGGTGTTTGCCGATGAGTTCGACGAGATGCACCGACAGGCGCTGCGCATCCGCGACTGGGGAAGTCATGTGTATGTGACAATTCCGGTGTGAAATTAAACGTCACGGCGATTCTCACGGAGAAGCAGGTTGAGGAAGTCGTCGGTGCGCTACAGCGTGATGTGCCGGCGGTAGTTTCAGTTTTTGCGGGTCGTATTTCGGATACGGGCTGCGACCCGATGCCCATCATGCGCAATGCGCTCAAGATGATGGAACATCTGCCGCACGCAGAACTGCTCTGGGCCAGTGTGCGCGAGGTTTTCAACATCTATCAGGCGGACGAGGTGGGAAGCCACATTGTGACGGTGCCGCATGATATTTTACGCAAGGCCATCGAGATGTGCGGACGCGACCTTGATGATTTGTCGCTCGATACGGTGCGGATGTTTGACCGCGATGCGAAGTCGGCGGGCTTTAATCTCTCAACTGCGCCAGTGGCATAGTTACGGTTTGGGCGTTTCTTTGAGAGACTGCTGAAAGCTGACCAAATCAGGATTGCCGGGTTTTAACTCCAATGCTCGCCCAATGGCCTGTTGTGAGCCTGCATGATTGCCGAGTTCTTTTCGCGCCTGTGCTAGAAGGAACCAGGTTTTTGCATCGTCGGTTTCCACTTGCAGAGATGCGAGGAGGTAGCTCTCGGCTTCGGTCCAGCGCTTTCTTTGAATGGCGATGATACCGAGATTATTGAGCGCACCGTCGTGGAGGCGTCCTGTCGAGCGGCTAAGGTCGAGAGCGCGGGCGTAGCATAGCGAGGCGCGTTCGTGGTCTTCGCGAAGTAGCCAAACGTTGCCAAGTGCAAAGGCGATCTCGGTATTGTTGGGGACGTAGGCGCTGGCGGTTTCGAGATTGCGATGGGCGTTTGCGAGGTAGGCGTCGGCGAGTGCGGTTTTTCCGAGAGCGCGGGCGGCTTGTGCGCCGTCGGTGGCGCGGAGTCCGGCTTTATAAAAATCGAGCGACCACAGTCCGACGTCTGTTTGAGGTCTGGTGACAAACCACACGCTGCCCGCGAGCATCACGAGATACACAGCAACGATGCGCCACGCGCGAGTAGCGATACTTTCCCACAACAGCCAAAGCCCGCCGACGCCGATGAGCAAAAGACCGGGCGCGGCTGCGAGGCGGTAGCGTTCGGTGATAAATACGGGCATCAGCCCCACCATGTGTAGCAGTGAAGCAGCGATGACCCAGCGACTGCGCGGCCAGCGCCATGCACAAAGGAACAACGCCGGTAGTGCGAGCGCGGCTGCAAATCCAAATCGCAGACCCGGTGCGACGGCGTTTTCGTCGCGCAGGAGTTTCAGGATTGCGAGGTCGTCGTATTGGTAGGCGTTCCAAAAGTTCGCAAATTTGACGCCCAGCAATTTCATCCATGCGAGTGGGTTTTCACGGATGTATGTCTGACCTTTCTTTTTCCAGTAGGCGGAAACCTCGGAGCGCCTGAGAGGATGACCGGCTTCTTTTTCGGGAATACTCAGTGAGTCGCGCAGCAATCCGTCCTGTGAAGCACGGAGTCCGGTCGGGATTTTTGTGTAGCCTGTGGCCGTGGCGTGGTTGCCGAGGTAGAAATTGAGGCCGTCGTGTGCGGAGAGGAGCACAGGGTCTTTGGCGATGAAGTGATTATGGATCCAAGCCGGCGAGCAACCCGTATAGAGTCCACCTACTAGCACAGCTACAGCTCCGGCGACCGGCAGCACTCTCGATTTCAGTGCACGTCCGCGTCCCAGGGTGAGCACGATCGCTGCGATTACGAGTGGCGTTAGCATGAGTATTGTCGCCACGATCATTGCGAAGAATCCCATCAAAAGGCCCATCAAGAGCCAGGGGCGCCACCAGGACACACGTCCGCTCTCGTGCGTCCTCACGAGCCAATACACCAGACCCCAAAACGCACACACCACCCACGAAGTCGGCATCAAGATGGCCGAGAAAACCTGTGCTGGAGTAAAAGCCACCCACGCAGCCGCCGCCAGCGCGCCAACGATGATACCGCGCTTATTTTCCTCAGCACCAGTTCCACCAAAGACACGCCGAGCGAGCAGGAAAAGAAAAACCGCCGTGAGCGCGTGAAACCCCGCCTGAAGCTGGCCTACAAGGTAAGGGGAATACCAATGATCGTAGCCACCGCTCAGCGAGTAGAGTCCAGCCAGCGCGTAGGCGTATCCCGGCAATCCATAGTAAGCCGTGCCAGGCGCGTTGGGCTCTCCAGCGCGCCACGGCATTTCGCCACGGAGCTTCAGCGCCCAGTCGTTGTAAAATTTCATATCGTCTCCGTTGGGCAGAAAATGCCGCGAGTCGGCGATGAAATTCAGCACGACGAACTGACAGAGGAACGCTGCTATAAATACCCACACCGCCAGCGGGACACGCCGGAACAGGGCTGGGATGGATGTGGATTTTTCGGCCATTGGTAAAACAATTTTAAAACTGAGTTGGCATCGAGGCTGCTTAATTCGGCTGCGTCTCCACGAACTACTCGCGGAGACAAATATAAACAACAAACCGAAAATAAAACCATGTTACAGAAACTAAACACCAAACGCGGGGGCTTCACCCTCGTCGAAATCATGATCGTTGTCGCAATCATCGCATTGCTGGCCGCGATTGCAGTTCCTAACTTCCTGCGCAGCCGCAAACGCTCGCAGGCCACACAGATCCTTGAGGATCTCCGTCAAATTGATGCGGGTCTTGACCAATACGCCATCGAATTCAACAAGTCTGTTGGCACCAATGTCGGCTGGGCTGATGTGCAGAAGTATATCAAGACCGGCACACGCCTCCACAGCAGCGACGGCAAAGACATCCTTGGTAATGCGTTCACCATCACTTCGGTGGATACTGCACCTAAAGTCAACGCAGCGACCTTCACGGCTCTGTCCGACGTGGCTCCTGCTGACTTCTGGTCACCGTTCCGCTAGTCTGAAATTTTCCGCCAACGCGGAACTCACAACACCCGGTCTTCCGAAAGGAGGCCGGGTGTTTGCTTTTTGTGTGGAAGCAGGGGACTCAAGAGAACGTAGTGCTATCGGCCTGCGGATGGGGGGACTAGGCGGATGCCTCCGTTCTCAAAGCTGATAAGTCGCTCTCGAAAAAGAGAACCAATGGCTTGTTTGAAAGCTTTCTTACTGGTGGCGAATTTGTCGCGGATAGCCTCTGGCGAACTTTTGTCGTCGAAATCCAGTCTGCCGCCGTTGGCTTCGAGCGCTTTCATGATTTGCTGGGCGAGTGGGACGATACGCTGGTGGCCGGTGGGATTCAGACAGAGATCAATTTTCCCATCGGGCCGGATGGTTTGGATGTAGCCGGAGAGCTGTTGACCGGTCTTGAGCGCGATATTGAGGTCGGTGTGGTAAAGCAGCCCCGTGTGCGTGTTTTCCACGACGGCCCTGTAGCCGAGCGGTGTCTCGCCTGCAATCATCAGGCGGACGGCCTGCCCTTCGGAAAATGGCGGTGGCGTGCGGTCGAGGTGGGTGAGTAAGCGCGTCGTCGCCACGATACGGCCTGTGAGCGGGTCGAGATACACATACACGACCACGCGCTCGCCAGTGGTGACAGGGCGCATCTGCTCGCGGATGGGGAGCAGCAAATCCTTGCTCAATCCCCAGTCGAGAAATGCTCCTACGCCACTGCGGATGTTCACCACTTTCAAAAATGCACATTCCCCGACTGTGACGAGCGGCACTTCTGTGGTTGCCACGAGTCTGTCTTCGGAATCTCGATAGACGAAAACATCCAGTTCCGCGCCCACCGCTGTGCCCGGTGCGACGTAGCGTTTCGGCAGCAGGATGTCCTGATGGATTCCGCCATCGAGATAAATGCCGGGTGCGGTTTCCCGCACGACGCGGAGTTTGTTGCGGTTGCCAATGTCAGCCATGTCGCTTGCAGCATAGGGTGCAAATGGGGGAGGGGGAAAAGAATTTCTCTGGAACGTGTGCTGCGTGTTGCTGAAGATGCACGGCGAAATGGAAAACAAACCCGCAAAGCACGACCCGAGTGTGAACGATCCACTGCACGGCGTGACGCTGCAAAAATTGCTGGAGCGAATCGTCGAGCACTACGGCTGGCGGGAACTCGCGCGCTTAGTCGAGATTCGCTGCTTCATGTTCGACCCGAGCATCACGTCGAGTTTGAAGTTCCTCCGCAAGACGCCGTGGGCGCGCAAAAAAGTGGAGGAGCTTTATCTGCGAATCGTGTGAATTAAACGCGACTAGCCCTCCGCACCGACGGCTTCCTTCGCGCTGGCGTAGACGTATTCGCGGTTGAGTTTTGCGATGACCGTGGCAGGGATTTCCGCAGGGCAGACGGCTTCGCACTCGTAGTAATTCGAGCAGTTGCCGAAGCCTTCCTTGTCCATCTGCGCGACCATGGAAAGCGCGCGCTGTCTACGCTCGGGCTGGCCTTGTGGCAGCGAGGCTAGGTGCGTGACTTTTGCGCCGACGAAAAGCATCGCGCTGCCGTTCGGGCACGCTCCCGCGCAGGCTCCGCAGCCGATGCACGCGGCGGCCTCCATCGCGAGGTCGGCGTTCACTTTGGAAATCGGAACGCTGTTTCCCTCTGGCGCGCTGCCAGTGCGTGCGGTGATGAAACCGCCGGCTTGCTGGATGCGGTCCAGCGCGGCGCGATCCACGCAAAGGTCGCGGAGCACGGGGAAGGCGCGCGCGCGGAACGGCTCGATGGTGATCGTCTCACCGTCGCGGAATTTCCGCATGTAAAGCTGGCAGGTGGTCGTCTCGCTCGGGCCATGCGGGATGCCGTTGATCGAGAGCGAGCACGTGCCGCAAATTCCCTCGCGGCAGTCGTGATCGAAGGCGATGGGCTCATCGCCGCGCTTGGTGAGTTCGTCATTTACGATGTCGAGCATTTCCAAAAAGGACGCCTCGGCGGGGATGTTGTTGGCCGGGATTTCGACGAGCGCGCCGGGTGAGTTGCGATCTTTTTGACGCCAGACTTTGAGTTTCAGATTCATGGTCGGAAAAATTTAGCGGTAGCTGCGGACGGCGGGGTGAACGACTTCGTAATTGAGCGGCTCCGTGTGGCGGATTGCCTTTTGGTTTTCGCCCGTGTGCTCCCACGCGGCGACGTGGCAGAAGTTCTCGTCGTCGCGCTTCACATCGCCCGCGCAGACCTTGCCGCTCTGCACTTCAGGGTCCTTCTCGGTGTATTGGAATTCCTCGCGGAAATGTCCGCCGCAGCTCTCGCGGCGTTCGAGCGCGTCGAGACACATCAGCTCGCCATATTCGAGGAAGTCGGCGACGCGTCCTGCTTTTTCGAGCGACACATTCAGCGACTCGCTGCTGCTGGGCACGTTCACATTTTCCCAAAACTCCGCTCGTAGTGTAGGAATGCGCGACAGTGCGCGCGTGAGCGATTTCTCCGTGCGCGCCATGCCACAGAGGTCCCACATGATCAGGCCGAGTTCACGGTGAAATTCGTCCACGGTCTTCTTGCCCTTGATTGAAAGCAGACGCTGCGTGCGTGCGCGGGTCGCTTCCTCGGCTTCGCGGAAAGCGCCGTCGCTCGTCTTGGGACGTTTGTCCGGCGCGACGGTCGCGAGGTAGTTCCCGATGGTCGAGGGGATGATGAAATATCCATCCGCCAAACCCTGCATGAGCGCGCTTGCGCCAAGGCGGTTCGCGCCGTGGTCGCTGAAGTTCGCTTCGCCGAGAACGAACAAGCCCGGCACGTTCGACTGGAGGTTGTAGTCCACCCACAGGCCGCCCATCGTGTAATGCACCGCCGGATACACGCGCATCGGCTGCTCGTAGCCGCTCTCCGCCGTGATTTGGTGATACATGTCGAAAAGATTTCCGTAGAGCGCCTTCACCTTTTCCTGCCCGCGCGCACGCGCCTCCACCTCCGTGAGTGTAGCGCCGCCCACGCTCGTGCGTCCGTAGCGGAGAAAAGAATCACGGAAATCAAGATACACGCCGAAACCGCCAGGGCCGACGCCGCGCCCTTCGTCGCACTGCGACTTTGCAGCGCGCGAAGCGATGTCGCGGGGCGCGAGGTTTCCGAATGCTGGATACATCCGCTCCAAGTAATAATCGCGTTCGTCCTCCGGGATGTCGTTTGGCGCGCGCGTGTCGCCCTTCTTTTTCGGCGCCCAGCAGCGTCCGTCGTTGCGCAGCGATTCGCTCATCAGCGTGAGCTTGCTTTGATACGACCCCGCCACCGGGATGCACGTCGGGTGGATTTGCGTGAAGCACGGATTCGCAAACAGTGCGCCCTTCTTGTGCGCACGCCACGCCGCAGTCACGTTGCAGCCCTTCGCATTCGTGGAAAGATAGAACACATTTCCGTAGCCGCCCGTCGCGAGAATCACCGCGTCCGCCGCGTGCGAGGAAATAATCCCCGTCACCATGCCGCGCACCACGATGCCCTTCGCGTGACCGTCCACGACCACCAACTCCAGCATCTCCGTGCGCGGGAACATCTGCACCGAACCCGCGCCAATCATCCGGTTCAGCGACGAATACGCGCCGAGCAAAAGCTGCTGCCCCGTCTGCCCGCGAGCGTAGAAAGTGCGCGACACCTGCGTGCCGCCAAACGAGCGGTTCGCCAGCAGCCCGCCATACTCGCGCGCAAACGGCACGCCGAGCGCCACGCATTGATCAATGATGTTTGCCGAGACCTCCGCCAGCCGGTGCACATTCGCCTCGCGTGCGCGGAAATCGCCGCCCTTCACCGTGTCGTAAAAAAGCCGGTGCACCGAGTCGCCGTCGCCCTGATAATTCTTCGCCGCATTGATCCCGCCCTGCGCCGCGATGCTGTGCGCGCGACGCGGTGAATCCTGATAGCAAAAGCACTTCACCCCGTAGCCCAGCTCCGCCAGCGTCGCAGCCGCGCTTGCCCCCGCCAGACCCGAGCCAACGACAATCACCGAATACTTCCGCTTGTTCGCAGGATTGATCAGCTTCGACTCAAATTTGTGCTTCTCCCATTTCTGCTCAAGTGGGCCCGACGGGATATTGGAGTTCAAAGTGCCGATCATGTGAAAAAAATGCGCACCTCTACAAACAGAGCCCCGCAACTTTTCGCAAGCCCAAGTGTATGGGCGTATGCACAAATAGATCCATAGATCACCTCCAGCCAATCCGCGTGCAATGTCAGTAAAACACATCGCGCTACTTTGAAATTTCACCCGCCTGTCACGTGAAGGACATGGGGCGCTGTTACATTCGCCAGATGATACTCAGGAAACTCGGGTGCTTTTGCGTGCTGATGCTTATTACGTTCGCAGGAGAAATTTCCGCTGCGGACGAGGGCTGGAGTGTGGCGATGAAATCTTCAGACATCACCGTCTATGAGCGCTCGCGCAAAGGCTCTGATCTGCTGGAGTTCAAAGCTGTCCGGGTCCTACCGCTGCCTTCCGACACGATCAAGCGCGTCATTGACGACGTGGATCAATACCCGAACTTCATGCCCTACGTCGCCGAGGCGCGCGTCATCTCACGGGACGGCCCGAACCTCGTCAGCTACCAGCGCATCTCCCCTCCATTTGTCAGCGACCGCGACTACACCGTGCGCGTGAATTGCGAGACGTGGCGCGTTGCCGCCGGTAACTGCTTTTGCAACAAATGGCAGGCTGCAAACGATCTCGGCCCAGCGGAAAAGAGCGGCGTCTCCCGTGTCAAAGTCACCGAAGGCTCATGGCTCCTCGAGCCCGAGGGCGACGGCAGCAAAACACGCGTAACCTATCACGTATATTCCGACTCCGGCGGCTCGCTGCCCACTTCGATCACCAACGCCGCCAGCCGCAACGCCATCCCGAAGCTCTTCGACTCCATCCTCAAACACGCACGGAAGAAATAAGGCGAGGACGAGCGTGTTGGACTACCAACGAAGAACCGCATTTGCTCCCTCCCGAAGCAGTCATCTTTAGTGTGTATTTTTGTGCGCCGCCAAACGGGGCAATAGCTGAAAGAGGTAGGATAGGGTCTGACGAATAGTTGTCACCAGCGCAGCGGTCGTGCGAATGCACTCCGCTCAGTGCAATCGCCTGACGGCTCTTGGACGGGCCTGATGCTCGGCAGTTGTGAAGACGAAGCACTGCTCGTGAGCGCACTTGCAATGCATGCGATCGGGTCTCGTGAACGTATCGCGCTGCTCACTCTATTTGCCCGCCTGCCTACTGAGTGTCCTCCCTGTCTGTATGGTTTGGGTGAGGATTTCGAGTCGATCTCGGCTGATTCCGAAACCTGAGACGCGACTGGGCCGGTGTATGTGAGTTTTGCAGTTTGCGGAGGACGATGCCCGCGTCGTAGTGCGGCTGCCGAGGTGTTCGACGATTTGCTGACTGGGACTGCGTTGGAACAAGGGGCCGATGTGGGAGGTCGTTTAGTGCGGTGCGGAGCCGGGTGCACCGCTGGCGGTGACATTCTTCGGTGGATGAAAGAAGAGAGCGAGGGCGACTGCTGCGCCGAGGGCGATGTAGCACGGCAGGAGGAATAGTCCTTTGAAATCCACAAGGCCACCGGCGTTCTTGAAGGTGACGTTGATGAGGCTGGGGCAGATGGAATTGGCGACGAGTGCGCCTACGCCGAGAATCATGACATTGAATAGACCCTGGGCGCTGGAGCGTGCGTCTTTGGGGAAGAATTCATCCACGAAGATATACACGGTGGCGAAGAAGAATGCGTAGCAGATGCCGTGGAGAACCTGCACGGCAATGATGAGTTCGCGGTTCTGCGGGAAGAAAGCATAGACTGCGAAGCGTGCGGCGTGGCCGAGGATTCCGATGATCATGGTGGTGCGCCAGCCGAGTTTTTTAAGCGTGGCCCCGAGGATCAGCATGGTGAAGAGTTCCGCGATCTGGCCAATGGTCATGACAGGCATGATCCAGTTCGAAGCAATGCCGACGCCGCCTGTTTCCTTTGATGCGCCGAGGAAGCTGCCGGTCCAGTTGAAGTAGCAGTTGTGGACGAAGGAGTCGGCAAACGTGACGAGGAAGAGGACGAGGACGAAGGGATGCTTGAGAAGCTTGATTGCCTCCAACCATGCGAGGCTTTCGCCTGCGCCCTCGGTTTTCTTTTTCGCGGGTGTGTGTGGAAGAGTGAGGCTGAATGCGGCGAGGACGAGGGAGATGATGCCTGCGACTTTGAAGGTCCACTCTGTGGCGACTTGTGCGGCGGGGCCGGTGAGGCCGGATTTGAAGACGACATCGAACCACGCTACGATACCCTGCGGATTGGCAGCGCTCACTTTCGCCCAGTCAACAAGGATGAAGACGAAGGGCCACGCGACTAGAATCCAGCCGAAGGTGCCGCCCATGCGGATGATGCCGAATTCCTTTTTTGCGTCCTTCATATTGGCGAAGGCGATGGAGTTCGTGATGGACATGGTGGGCACGTAGAAAAGGCAGTGGATGAACATGCACGCGAAGAAGGGCCAGAAGCTGTGCGTGAAGCCGCAGCCGAAAATGGCGAGCCCGCCGACGAGGTGCGAGAAGCCGAGGAATTTTTCGGCGGAGAAATTGCGGTCGGCAAATTGATTGCTGAAAAACATTCCGATGATGGCGGCGACGGGGAACGCATTGAGAATCATGCCCTGTTCGGAGAAAAGCCATTTCAGAAAGTCTGGCACGTAGGGCGCGAGCGCAGCTGGTGGTTCGGTGGCGGAAAAGCCAAGGCTTGGCAGGTAGCCAAAAATGAGCGGGAGCCATGCTCCCCAGATGGCGATTTCGAGCACCATCATCAGAAAGAGTTTATTGCGTGTATTCATAGTGTGTCGGGGTGAAATGTGACGCGCGGGGTGTATGGGAACGGTGCGCTGTGTGGCAAGGATCGACTGAGAAATTGAATGGGTCACATGATAGTGGCTGGTAGCAAATGGTGGTGCGTAACGAAATGCCCGACTCCCAGCAAATGTGGGGGATCTTTGAGTTTAGGTGTTGCTTCGTGTTGTTTTAGGTATCCTGCTTATGGCACTATGCGTCATATTCTCGGCACTGCTCTCCTCGCGCTCTTTGTGCTCACTTTCTCGGCCAGTGCGGAGCCGCAGACGGGGCATCGTTTTGAAAAGGAGATCGCGGCTTATGAGGCGGCGGACAAGGTGAGCGCGCCGCCGCAGGGGGCGGTGGTTTTCACGGGCGCTTCGGGCATTCGGCTTTGGAAGACGCTGGCGCAGGATTTCCCGGGACTGACGGTGATTAATCGCGGCTTCGGCGGTTCGCAGATGGAGGATTCGGTGTTTTTCGCGGAGCGGATTGTGATTTCGTATCGTCCGAAAACGGTCGTGATTCAGGCGGGCGGAAATGACATCAATACAGGCAAGTCGCCGGAGCGGGTGCTGGCGGATTTTCAGGCATGGGTGAAGAAGGTGCGCGCGGCGTTGCCCGATGTGCGGCTTGTCTATCTCGGGCAGGGGCCAAGCCCGGCGCGTTGGGAGCAGCGCGAGAAGCAGCAAAAGGCGAATGCGCTCGTGCGCGAGTTCATCGCCACGGAGAAGAATATCGCGTTTGTGGACATCTGGGCGGCGTGCATCGGCGACGACGGCCTGCCGCGCCCGGAATATTTCGTCGCCGACAAACTGCATCCGACGGAGGAGCAGTATCGGGTGCGGGCGAAACTCATCCGCCCCGCGCTGGAGTAGGTGGTGTTGAGGGTGTGATGACGGGGAATGTCGTTGGGAGAGCCATGTCATTCGGATGACGTTTAGGTGGCTGTCATGTATATACTTATTTTATCTTCTGCTCGACTCATTCGTAATTATGCGGATATTTGTGGATATTTGTGGATATGCTCACCCGGTTCACACTCCTGCTATGCCTTCTATTCACGCTCGCGACTAGTCGTGGGGCGGTCATCATCTCTGAGTTTGTCGCGGATAATACGACGGGGCTGAAGGATGAGGACAATGAGTATTCTGATTGGATCGAGTTGCTTAATGACGGGACGACGGCGGTGAACCTCACGGGGTGGTCACTGACGGATGATGCGGCGGACGACAACAAGTGGCAGTTTCCGAATGTGACGATTGGGCCGGGGCAGTTCTTGGTGGTGTTTGCTTCAGGAAAGGATCGGCGCGTGGTGGGGGCGACTTTGCATACGAATTTTTCGCTGAGTTCCTCGGGCGAATATCTCGCTCTGCGGGACGCGAGCGGGAACGCGACATCGGAGTTTACGCCTGTGTTCCCACCCCAGTTTGAGAACAAGTCGTATGGGCTGGGTCAGAATGTGGTAACGACGCAACTCGTCGCGGCGAATGCGGCGGCTCGGGCGTTGGTTCCGACATCGAATGCACTCGGGACGACTTGGACGGCGGCGGGTTTTAATGATGCGAGTTGGACGTTGGGGACGCAGGGTGTGGGTTTTGAGAGCACGGTGGCCGGGTTCGCTTTTCGCACATATTTTGCGAATGTGGGCGTGGGAACGATTGCCACCGCGAACTCGGTCATCGCGACTCCCTCGATGCAGACGCAGACTTTTTCGGAGACTCGTGCGGTGGTAAATTACTGCGAGCTAGGCTCCGCCGGGCGCTACACGCCGGAGAGCAATCCGACGTGGGCGAATTCCAATGCAAATAACTATGTGGTGGAGGCGACGGGGATCATGACGATTCCGACGGCTGGGACATGGACTTTCGGTGTGAATAGCGATGATGGTTTTCAATTTCAGGTGCGCGCTGTCGGTGCGGCGACTTGGATTACAGTGTGTAACTTCGACGGCGGGCGCGGTCCTTCGGATACGCTCGGCACTCATACATTCGCGACGGCGGGGGACTACGAGGTTCGCGTGATGATTTATGAAGGTGGCGGCGGCTCGGCGGGCGAGGCTTGGGCGAAGCAGGGGAGCTTTGGCGGGTGGGATTCGGGTTTCCGGCTGATTGGCGACACGGCTAATGGCGGTTTGGCGGTGCGTTCGGTGCCGATTGGTTCGACCAACGGTGGCGTGCAGTCGAGCATCGGCACGGACATCAAGGCGGCAATGTCGGGGATTAATGCGACGGCTTATGCGCGAATTCCGTTTACGGTAGCAGATGTGTCGCAGCTTCAGACGCTGACGCTGAACGTGAAATACGACGACGGATTTGTGGCCTACGTGAACGGTGTGGAAATCGCGCGCCGCAATGCGCCGGCGACGCCGACATGGAACTCGCCGGCGACGGTGACGCACCCGACCGCGCAGGTGTCCGTCTATGAAAACATGGATGCGAGCGCCGCGATACCCTACCTCGTCAATGGGACGGACAATGTGCTGTCGTTCCATTTGCTGAACGTCGCCGCAAACGACACCGATGCGCTGGTGCTCGCGGAACTGGCTGAATACGAAGTGACGGGAACGGAATACCATTTCCTCACGACGCCGACGCCTGGGGCAGCAAATGGCACACAATACTATGCGTTCGTCGAGAAACCGGTGATGAGCGTGAAGCACGGGTTCTTCGAGGCGACATTCCCGGTGACCCTCACCACGACGACGCCCGGCGCGCAAATTCGCTACACGACCAACGGCAGTGCGCCTACGGCGACGACAGGCACGGTATATACCGGGCCGTTCAACATCACGGGCACGACCGTGCTGCGCGCGGCGGGGTTTGCCGCAGGCTTCACCGCGTCGCCAGTTGCCACCGAGACCTATATTTTTCTGGATCAAGTCATCGTGCAGCCGTCGCAACCGGCGGGATTCCCAAGCACGGGAAGCACCTACTTCCAGATGAATACCAGTGCTTCGATCACGAACACGAACCCTTACAGCGCCACGATCATGAAGAACGCGCTGAAGTCGCTCCCCACGCTCTCCATCGTCACGAGCATGGATAACTTGTTCAGTCCTTCGACAGGCATCTATGCAAACTCGGGAGCCGAGGGCGTGGCGTGGGAACGCCCGGCGTCGCTTGAATTCATTGATCCGACGGGCGGCGGGAACGAGTTTTATATAGATTGCGGCCTTCGTATTCAGGGTGGCGCGAGTCGCAGTGGTGGCCAGCCGAAACACGGACTACGCGTGCTTTTCAAGGAACAATACGGGGCGACGAAGCTGAAGTTTCCGCTGTTTGCAGGATCGCCTGTGGACGAGTTTGACACAATCACGCTTCACGCACGTTTCAACGACATGTTCGTCAATAACGGCAACGCGCAATACCTCCGCGATATGTGGCACAGCGACACGCAGATTGATATGGGGCGCGTCGGGCCTCACAAACTATTCGTTCACCTCTACATCAACGGAGCCTACTGGGGGGTCTACGACCCGGGAGAAAAAGGGGATGCGGCATTTGCCGCGAGTCACTTGGGCGGAGATAAGTCGGAATACGACGCTTTTAACTCGGACGAGAACATTGATGGCAACAGGACTGCGTGGGATGCGATGTTTGCCATCGCAAATTCCGGACTCTCCAGCGACACGGCCTATGCAAACATTAAGCAGTATCTCGATGTGCCGAGCTTCATCGACTATATGCTGCTCAATTTCTATGGAGGCAATTCCGACTGGCCCGGGCATAACTGGAATGCGGCCCGCCGCCGTATCGCAGGAGCGGGTTTTCACTTTTTTAGCTGGGACGCGGAATGGACTTTCTCCGACGTGAACTCGAACAGGGTTGGCCTCGGCGACGGCAGTCCCGGCGTTCTATGGGCGGCATTGCGCCAAAATGCTGAATTCCGCCAGCTCGTCGGCGATCATGCGCAGAAACACTGCTTCAATGGCGGTGCGCTCACGCCAGCCGTGGCCGAAGCCCGGTGGATGGCGCGTGCGACCGAGATCGATCAGCCAATCATCGCCGAGTCCGCGCGATGGGGAAATGCCACACGCCACGGAAACTGGATTCCCGAACAAAACAGGCTGCGCACTTCATACTTCCCGCAACGAACAGCCATTTTGGTCCAGCAACTTCGCGGCATCAGTTGCTTCCCGTCGAACAACGCGCCGACGTTCAGCCAGTTTGGCGGCAGCGTCCCGTCGGGATACTCGCTGGTGCTCACGAACCCCAATGGTGCCGGCACGATCATCTACACAACGGACGGAACCGACCCGCGTCTTCCCGGCGGAGGCATCGCGCCCGGTGCGATCACCTATTCCGGGCCGCTTATCATTAATGCATCCACCCTATTCCGTGCACGTGTGAAAGACGGTTCGACATGGTCGGCGATTGTCGAGGCGACTTTTTACACACCGCAGGATTTCACCAAACTCGTCGTCACCGAAATCAACTACAACCCCACTAATCTCGGGGCCGTCTCGGGGGACGAGCTTGAGTTCATTGAGCTGAAAAACATCGGTAACGTCACCATCGATCTCGGCGGATGCACTTTCACCAACGGCATCGCCTACACATTCCCCAACGGCACCATGATCGCGCCGGGCGCTTTTTATGTGTTGGTGAGAGATGTGACCGTGGGGCAGACCAATTTCCACACGCGTTACCCGGGCGTGCCAGTCAGCGGTGTCTATACTGGAAAACTCGACAACAGTGGCGAGACTCTCACCCTCAGTGCGCCCACGGGCGGGCACATTTTTGACGTAAGCTACAACGACAGCCTGCCGTGGCCCGTCTCTGCCGACGGCAACGGATTCACTGCAGTTCCCAAGTCGAACATTTACAACTCGGACAACGGCATCCACTGGCGCGGAAGTGCCAATATTTTCGGCTCCCCCGGCGTGAATGATCCCTCGGTAAGCCCGAGCGTGGTCATCAATGAAATCCTTACCAACTCCGAGTTGCCACTTAGGGACACCATCGAGCTTCACAACCCCACCACCTCGAGCGTGGACGTCAGTTACTGGTGGCTTACCGATGATCCCAATACACCCAAAAAATACCAGATCCCGGCGGGCTCAGTGATCCCCGCAGGCGGCTACTTGTATTTTGACGAAACACAATTCAACCCCACGCCGGGCGTCGGCCTCACGAGCTTCGCGCTCAATGACACTGGCGACGACGTCTTTGTATTCTCCGGCGATGCTGGTGGAAATCTCACCGGCTACATCCACGGCTTTGCCTTCGGTGCAGCGGAGCGAAATGTCTCCTTCGGACGAATCATTAATAGCGGGGGCGATGAATATTTTCCCCGCCAGATCAGCCGCACTTTTGGCGCATTAAACAGCGGACCGCTCGTCGGTCCGCTCGTGATTAACGAGATCATGTATCACCCCTACGCGGGCTACGACGAGTTCATCGAAATCCGCAACATCAGCAACGCCGCCGTCCCGCTTTATGACCCCGTGAACCCCACCAAAACATGGAAAATCAACGGCGTCTCCTACACCTTCCCCGTTGGTCAGAGCATCCCCGCAGGCGGCTACGCACTCATAACCGGCATCGCTCCCGCCACCTTCCGCACCAAATATAACGTCCCCGGCAGCGTCCAGATCTTCGGCCCATTCGCAGGTGTATTGCAGGACAATGGCGAGCACATCACCATTGAAATGCCCGACACGCCTTATCTCAACACCTTGGGCCAGACCGTCGTTCCCTATGTCGTCATAGACGGCGTCCACTACAGCAACATCGCTCCGTGGTCCCTCATCGCTGACGGCTCAGGCCCATCGCTACAGCGCCTGAATTCCAGCGCTTATGCCGATGAGGCCGCGAACTGGTTCACTGACGGCATCACCGGCGGCTTCCCCAATGCTGCGAATATCCCCTCCAACATCACCATCACATCCCCTGCGCACAATTCCCCCTACACCGCACCGTCCACTGTCACCTTCACATCCAGCGTCACTGACGCCGACGGCACCGTCATCAAAGTCGAATACTACTCTGGCGTCATCAAATTGGGCGAATCCACGACTGGACCAAACTATTCTTTCGCATGGACCTCCACTCCGGGCACCCACACCGTCACGGCCAAAGCCACCGATAACAGTCTTGGTGTCAGTATCTCTGCTCCCATCACCGTCTATGTCACCCCCACAATCACCCAGGGTCTCAAGGGCGACTACTACGCCAACAAAACCCTGACCGCCCCCATCGTCGGCACGCGCACCGACGCCTTCTCATCCACCAACACCATCGACTTCAGCACCGCCAGCATTCCAGTGTGGCCGACCAACCTCGGCTTCCCAAACCTCACCACCACCACTAATTTCAGCGTTCGATGGAGCGGACAGGTCCGTGCCACCATCACCGGCAACTACACCTTCACCACCAACAACAC
>JBEIQV010000087.1:0-11477 GCA_040376335.1 Verrucomicrobiia bacterium
CCCAGGCCCCCCCCCCCCGCTGCCCGCGGGCCCGGCGCGGCCCGTTAACCAAAAACACCTCAACACCACACCCCCCCCGGCCCCCAAGGGCCCCGCCGCTTTTGTTTTATCCCCTCCCCCTCCTCTACGGCTTGGCCACTTTTTTCTTCTGAAAATACTCGGGGTATTTGCTGCGGAGTTGGTTTTCTAGCTTCTTGGCTTCTTCCTCTTCGCCGAGTTTGCGGTGGATGCCGATGGCGCGCTCCAACGCACGCGGGCAGATGTCATCGTCATCGAGCGTCACCGGGATGGATTCAAAAATTTGCAGCGCCTTCTTGGCGGAACCTCTTCCGAATTCCACCTCGCCAGCACGCAGCCGCAGTTCGCCATTGTATTTCCCCTCGCTCGCGACTCCGAGTCCCTCCTTGATCGTCTTGTCCGCGCCATCCCAATCTTTTTGTCCAATTTGCGCGTCGGTCTTTTCGATCAGACCTGCCACGCGCGGCACGGTGTCCTTCACCATGGTCAGGTAGTTGTCGAAACTGTCCACCGCATCCTTGAATTTTCCGAGCTTCGTCCGGCTGCGTGCGAGCAGCAGAAAATCCTCCGCCACTGCTTCCTTTTTCATCACGAGGAGCGGCATGTATTTCACGGATTTTTCAAAGTCACCGCGCTCGTAATACTTTTGCCCGAGCCAGCGGATCACGTCCGTGGATGTCTCCGCCTTGCCTCCGTTGTTTTTATAAAATTCGATCTCTTTCTCCGTCGCATCCACGTCCTCGAGATTGTAGTAGCACAGCAACAGTGCGAGCGACGCTCGCTCCATGAACTGCTCCTTGTCCAGCGTGCGGGCGGCTGCGAGATGTGGCGCGGCCTTCTTCCAGTTCTTCGCATCAAACGCCGCGCGACCCAGCCAGTAATTCGCCTTTGCCTTCGCCGGAGTCTCGGGGAAATCGCGCAGCAAAATCTCGAACGTCTCGCCCATGCGCACTTGATCACCAAGCTGACCGTGGATGAGCGCCAGATTTTCGAGACCGAACTCGCGCTCCTTCGATTTCGGATACTTGGTCGTCAGTTCCTGAAAATCTTTTTGCGCTGGCACGTATTGCTTGAGCTGCATTTGCGCCGCGCCGCGCTGCGCGAGGGCCGTCGGCACTTTTGCGTGCGTCGGGTAGTCCTTCACGAAGGTCGTGAACGTCGTCACTGCTCTGTCGAAATAGCGGAGCTGCATCCAGCACCAGCCGAGCTTGAAGGTTGCCTCGCCTTTGAACGCTCCGGCGAGCCCCTTCGATTTCTCGACCACGATTTGATAAATCGGTGCCGCGTGCTCGAAGTCTCCTGCCTTGAACAACGCCTCTGCCTTCATCAGCGATACGCGCTCCACCTGCGGCGCGGTCGGGTTTTCAGTCAGAAATTTATTCACCTCATCGAGCAGCCGTGCATCGCCCGTATCGTAGAGCATCACCAGTCTCGCGTAGCCCGCCTCGCGCGCCTGTAGCGTCGCCGGGAAATCTCGCATGATCTGGTCATACAGTGCCATTGCCGCATCACGCTGGCCGAGCTCGCGATTCGCGTCCGCAGCGAGGACGAGCACATTAAGTTTCGCTTCGAGGTTCAGTCCGTTCGCTCCTCCTTGCTCGAAACGCGCGAGCAATCCTTTGTAGTCCTTCTTTTCAAACATCACGCGGAAAAGCGCGACTTGCAGACGGTCTTTCGCCGCACCGATATCCGGCAGGGCAAGCGCGGCGTTGATTGTCTTGGTTGCTGCGTCGAGCTGGCCGAGTTCGAGCTGGAGCATCCCTGCACGTGCGGTCGCGTCCGCTTTGATCTGAGGATTGCTGGTTTCCTCAACGAGGGGTAGCAACCATTTCAGAGCAGCATCGCGCTGGTTGGCTTCTTCGAGCAGTCGCGCGGTGGAAAGCCGGCTCGCATCGCGGTAGGGGTTGCCTTCGATGATTTGCGAAAGGTCTTCGTATTGCACTTTCGCCTCGGTTTTTTGACCGGTCGCTTCGAGGCAGCGGCCCACAAAAAACTTCGACGCATTTATCAGCGTCGGCTGTTTGAGACGCACGCTCGCGCGGCGATAAACCGGCAGCGCTCCACGGTAATCTTTTTCATCGTAGAGGATCGTCCCGAGCCGATACGCCGCATAGCCGACGAAATCGCCGCCATTAAAATTCGCGATCACTGCTTCGTAGTTTGCCTTTGCGTTGTTAATGGCGTCTGTCAGCCGGTAACACTCGGCGAGGCGATAGTAGGCTGCCTGCCTGTCCTCCGGTGAAGCCTTAGTGTATGTTTGCAGATAGCTTTCGTATTCCGGCACTGCATCGCGCCACATCTTGCGGGAGTAAAAACCGTCTGCGTATTGAAGCTGCACCTGATCCGCAGTGGTCGCATTTCCGCCGGACCTCACGACGATGTCTCCGCCTTCGAGACTGTCAGACGGTGCCTGCTTTTGTGGAGTGCCCGCACGGGGCGGAACTGGCTCCGCAGGTTTCGGTGAAACAGGGTCTGCACCCGCTGGTCGCGGTGGCGCGACGATGCTTGGGTCGGCTGGCACCGGCGTCGGCCTTTTCACCGGCAACGCTTTCGGAATATCCGCATCGGGATCTGCTGGCTTTGGCTTTACCGGAAGTGCCTTTGGCGGCTCCTCCGCTGGCTTGAAAGGTTTCAGCGGCGGCGCAGATTCATCGGTCGCAGGCTTTTCGCCACCGGGCCGGAAAGGCTTGAGAACATCGTTTTGCGCATTCGCCCGAGCTAGGAGCAGAGCGGCGAAAGCACAGGGCAGGATAAATCGCAGAGTGCGCTTCATTCAGACTTGGTCACAGGGAACGCCACATTCCAGATATTCGCGCCACGGCAAATATCCAAAACTTTCGCCACGTATTTGTAGGGAACATTTTCATCGCCGCGCAGGATGATCGCGTAGTCGGGGTTAATCTTCGCCAGTGCATCCATCTTCACAGCCAGCTCCTCGTAAGTGATCGGCTTCGTATTCATCACGAGCGAACCATCCACCTTCACGTTCAGCACCGTCTGGTTCACATCGAGCGAAGGATCGCCGCCGTGCTCCGCTGTCGGCACCTTCACATCCAGTTCCATTTCCTTGCGGGCAAAATTCCACGTCACGATGAAAAAGCACAGCAGCACGATGAGCACATCCACCATCGGAGCGATTTGAAAACCGAGCACTTGGGGCTCGGAGCGGCGGCGAAATTTCATGACAGGCTTGCTTTAAAACTCCTCGTCCAACGCAGCCCTCGAAGGCTCACGCTTCTTGTTGAAATTTAGCGCCATCAGCCCCACCACGTGGGAACTGGCCACTTCCAAATCCGAAATGAGCCGCTGCACTTTGTTTCGGAAGAACGCATAGAAAGCGAACGCCACAATGCCGACCACCAGACCTCCTCCCGTTGCCACAAGCGCCTCCGACACGCCGCCTGCCAGCCCCCAGTCGCGATTTGCGCCACCGCTCGCAGGCCCGTTCGCCAGTTCACCGAAGCTCTTAATAATTCCTACCACCGTGCCAAACAAACCGACCATCGGCGACAGTGTCCCGATGTCCGCAAGATACGTCACGCGATGCTGGAGCGAAGCCGCCTGCGCCGAGCCCTCGCTCTCCGCGACACTTTTCACCACGTCGAAATTCGCACTCGGGTTCTTCGTTAAAAAATCCAGCGTGCGCTGCACCACCCGCGCCACCGCCTCACCGTGCCGACTCGAAATAGCCAGCAACCCGAGGTAATCGCGCTTTTTCAAAAGCACATCCGCCGTGTTCATGTAGTGCGAAGTGAGAATCGCCGATCTCCGCAGCGTCGCCATGAAAATGAGCACAAACATAACCGTGAGAAAACTCATGATACCCAGTGGAATCATCGTCCAGCCGCCCTTTTCGATCAGTGTCCATAGCGAGGTCCCGCCCTTCCCCTGCTCCGGCGGAATGTAAGCCGAACCCGGCTTCTGCGCAGGCTTCGGCGTGAGCCTCGGCCCGTCTATTTGGGTCACCGCTTTATCCTTTCCTGCATCCGCAGTTGCCGCAGTCGGCTTGGCCGCCCCCTCCGGTTTTGCAGGTGCCTGTGCGCAAAGCACGCCGACACCGAGAAACAAAGCCACCAATGCAAATACGAACGATTTCATGAGTAAAGTGGCGCGCAATGTAGCGCGGCACTAACAGGATGCAACATCAGTGCGGCCTTTTTACGGCAATAGAAATATGCCGCATTTGATGCGTCAGATGACGCATTCTTGCATCCTTTTCTGAAAATCAATACACGCCTTCGACGATTGTCTTTTCCATCGCACCGAACGGTCGCACTTCGGCGACGCCATCCCATGCGTAGGGCGCACGGGGGCGGCGGCGCAGGGCTTCGTCGCGTTCGAGGAAGCGGGGCATGAAGAATTCCTTTGTGAGCGTGGTCAGTTCCACGCGGCCCCATGTGTCATAGTCCACAGTCTGCTCGGTGTCGGCGGGGTTCACGACACGCAGCACGGCGCGCGGCTGCGGGGCGTAGTAGGTGATGGAAAAATTGTCCTCTTTCGTGAGCGGCACGCTCGCCGCGAGTCCCATGAGCGTATTGCCATAGGTCGGGTAAAAGCCGATGCGACCCTCCAGCACTTCCTCGATGATAAAGCGCACGTATTGCGGGAGCATCGTGGTGCCGCCGCAGAAGACGCCGCGGATACCCGCTTCGTAGAGGTCCACCTTTTCCGAGAGCGCTTCGAGCAGCTTCGGCGTGGTGAAAAGACCGCTGACTTTGCGGTGCTTCAGGATCATCGCCGCCTGATCCACGACATGCGCCATGTATTGCTTGGCCACGTCGAACTGCTTCGCCGAGATCAGCTTCTTCACAAATCGAGGATCGAGATCAATGAAGTAGCACGATGAGCCGCGCACATGCGCCAGATGCTCGATGGCAAGCCGCAGCCTGCGCGGTCCCGTCGGCCCCATCATCAGCCAAGCGCCGCCACGTGGAAAATGCTCATCGCTCAGCTTGTCGGAGAACTCCGAGTAATCCACGCGGAAGTCGTTCCAGCCAATGCGCTGCTTCGGCATCCCCGTCGTGCCGCCTGTCTCGAAAATATTGAACGGTTTTCCTTTGAATTCCTTCGGCACCCATACCTCCGGCTGCAAATCACGGAGCCATTCATCCTGAAAATGCGGGAACTTTTTCGCGTCTTCAAAAGTCGTGACCTCTTTGCGCGGGTCGAAGTTTTTCCCCATCCAATCCAGCCAGAAAGGACATCCCGTCTCCGGCGAAAAATGCCACGCGATAATCTCGCGTAGATGTGCATCAAGGGCGGCTTTGGCTTGTTCGGATGTTTGCTGAATCATGACTGAAGATGTGTATAAAAATTACTCGTTTGATTCCGCCTTCGGCTCGGGGAGCATGAAGCTGAGGATGGCTCCGATAAGCGCGTAGATGCCGGCGACGCAGGCTCCGACGATGGCAATTTTTGCGGCGCTGGGCGGGTTGGATTCGGAGAGGGTGATGGTGAACCACGCGGCGGCGGTGCCGATGACGCGCCCGCCGATGTTGGCGGCGAAGCTCTCGCCGGTGCCGCGCAGATGCACGGGGAAGACGAGGGGGATGTAATTTCCCCAGAATGAAAACTGCGCGATGGTGAGCAACCCGGCGAGGAAGATGCCTGCTTTGATCCAGATGAGGTTTTCGCCGCCGAGGCTGCCGGAGAGCCACATGAAAAAGAACGGCACGAAGAGCATCGCAGGCACGAGGAAGAGTCTCAGCAGCACGCGGCGACTGAGGATGACTGTGGCGAGGACGGCAAAAATAACGCGGCCCGTGAGACCGCCGATTTCCTGCGCTGTGGAGACTTTGGCCACTGCTTCGTCACTGGCGTTTCCGGCGATCTGGCGCTTCTGCGCGGGTGTCAGTTCCGGTTTGCCTGCGGCTTTTGCGTCTGCTGCTGCCTTCGCTACTGCCGCTTTGGCGGTGGCGATGATCTCCTTTTGCCCGCGCTCGGCGGGCGTGCCGACTGCCTGCGCACCGATGATTTGCGGGAGTTGCTGGATGGCTCCAAAAGCGATGCCGTAGCTGGCGGCGAAGACCAGCGTGGTGATGATCGTCGTGCGCGCGAGCGCGGGGCTAAACAGTTCGCGGATGCTCGGGCGCTTGAGCACGCCGGCCTCGCGCTTTTTCTGCCACTCGGGCGACTCCGGCAGGAATGGCCGGATGAGGATGAGCGGGAGCGCGGGAATGACGCCGGAAATGAGTGTGTAGCGCCAAGCTTCGTGACCGCCGTGGATAGCCGGGAGACTGAGCGCCCACTTCGCGGCGGCGATGTTTGCCAGCGCGACGAGGATGCCGCCCAAAGAGGAAAACGCCTGCGTGTAGCCGAGCACTTTCTCGCGGCGTTGCGCGTTTGTGAAAAGCTCCGCGAGCCACGCGACTGCTGCGACGAATTCCACGCACACGCCGATGAAAACCAGACAGCGGAAAAAAAGGAGTTGCTCCAGACTGGTGGCAAAACCCGCTGCGCAAGCAGCGCCCGCGTAGAGCAGGATGCTGAAGGTGAGCACGCGACGACGACCGAGCAGGTCGGTAAGATAACCGCCGAGAAGGCCGAATACGCCGCCTGCGATTGCCGGCACGAAAAAAAGCATCCGCGCCCAGTGGACATACATTTCACCGCCGGGCAGCCATTTTGCCATCGCCTCGGGACGCGGCATTCCGCCTGCGATCATCTGCTCCACCAACGGGGCGCTCAACGCGGCCATCGCCGGCTTGATGATGAGCGGCAGCATCAGCAGTTCGTAGATGTCGAAGGCAAAGCCTATCGAAGCGATGATGCAAATAAGCCACTGCGTGCGAGTGAGGCCGGATGTCTGGTTTTCCATAGTGGAAATTTGTGACTACTTCTGCTGCGCGTCTGGCTTTGCGCCTTCGGAAATTGCGTAGAGATGCGTTTGTGTGTTGATAAAAAGAGTGCCGTTCGCGACGACCGGCGTAGCGAGAATCGGCGCACCCATGTTCACTTCGTTGAGTAGGTTTTTTTCCTTCGCCACTGCAAAGATGCACAGGTCACCGTCTTCGTCGCCGATATAAACTTTGCCGTCCACGACCATCGGCGAACCCCATATGTGCGCTTGCATGTCGTGCTGCCACTGGAGCTTTCCCGTGATCGCATCCAGACAATAGACGAAGCCGCTGTAGTCGCCGATGAAAAGCAGGTCGGTCGCGGGATCAATCGCCACGGTGCTGATGCTGCGTTTGATGTCCTTGAAGTCCCACACGAGCACGCCCTTGGTGTTCGTCACATCGCCCTTCGCTCCTTTTGGATCAATGCACAGCAGCCGCCCGATGCCTTCGCCGTGCTCGGGATCCTGCCCCACGGCGATATAGACTTTTTCTTTGTAGAAAACGGGCGTCGCAATGATTTCGCTCGGGCCATCCGGCGCGGGGTATTTGATCTTCTTCCCCGTCTTGTCCTTTTTGTAGGAATCAGGAATAGCGTCGAATTTCCACAGCGTCTTGAACACGCCGCCGTCCGTGCCTTTCTCCGGCACCGCGTCGAACGCATACAGAAAGCCGTCGCCGCCGCCGAAAAACACCTGCCATTTCCCATCCACCATGCCCGCGCTCGGCGATGCCCACTGTCCGTGGAAAATGTTCGGCCCGATCTTGGCGTCGTCTTCGCCGAGCAGTTCGCCCGTCTTTTTATCCAGCACGATAAAGCTCGGTGCTTGCGGAGCGGGGATCGTGACGTGCGACCAGTCCTGACCGTTGCTCGTGCAGACATACACGCGGTTGTCGAGAATCAGCGGCGAGCTGTTCGATGCGTTGTGCGGGAACACGCCGAGTTCGTCCATCATGTCGAATCTCCAGAGGATGTCGGCGTCCTTCGCCGCCGCCTCGACCTTCGGCTTCGCTGGCCCCGGCATATACTGGCCTTCGTCTTTAAATTTCCCGTCGTTGCCGTTCTTCTGACCCTCTGCATCGAGCGCCACGACCTCGCAGCGGCTCGTCACGGAGTAAAGCGTGTTGCCCTCGACGAACGGCGCGCTGAGGTAGCCGAGATACTCCCAGTCATTCACCTTCCCCGACGCGAGTTTCGGCACCGTGAACTGCCATTTTAATTCGCCCGTTTTTTCCTCCAGTGCGAGCAGCACCGACTTGTCGTCCTTGAAGCGCGGGTCGCGGACGCCGGCGTTATTCGTGCCGATATAAACTGTGTTATACGCGACGACCGTGTTGCCGTAAGTCTGCGAGCCGAGCTTTGCGATCCACTTCACGTTTTGCGTGGTGGACATATCAATCTCCTCGCTGTTTTTCTTAAATTTCCCCGGCTCGAATTTCGCAGGAATCCCCTTCGCATCGGAATACATGTTGCGCCCGGGATCGCCGCCACCCCAAGCCGGCCAGTCGGCGGCATTCAGTGCTGTTGTAAAAGCGACGCCAGCCAGCGCGGCGGCGGTGAGTTTGCTCTTAATCATGTTCATAATCTTATTCTTATTCTCGGTTCGTTTCTGAAATTCGCTTCGCCCTCCGCTTGGCGGAGTATTTCACTGTCGTGCGCGGGGTGTTGAAAACTTCGCCGCTGCTGCTTCCCGGCTCCTCAAACAAACGGTCGTCCGAATTCGCACGGATGAGCCCGAACAACATCGAGGTGATTTCCACGAGCGTGTCTTTTCCTTGCGCAACGTCTCCGGCTTGAGCCTTTCCTTTTGCAATGAGCACGTCGAGGCACGCCGAACACTCAAGTGCCGAGCCGCGAGCGATGTCGAAGAACCGGCAGCGATCCGCGCTGGTGAACTTACCATTGCCCTCGGCAATGTTGAGCGGAACCGAGGTGCTTGCCCGGTCGAGCTGATCGCGGACAGAGAGAGATTTTGGCAAACAATCCAAGAGCGACTCTGCCCAAGAAATGAACGCGAGACTGCGCTGGTAAACTTGCAGCTTTTCGTGATCGAGAGAGCGACGCGACATGGAAGACGGGAGATTAAGAATAGGATTATGAATACGAATAAGAAGGAGGCGCGTCAGTTCGCTTTCACTTCGATGTTATCAATCCACGCGCGCTGCTCCTGCGGGCTGAGGGAGTAGATGCCGGGTGAGCCGTTGGTGTGGGCGTATTTGTCGGCGAGTTCGATGGTCCATGCCTCGGGTTCAGCGTCGGCTTTTTTCCACGCCTTGGCGCGGACGGTGCCGCTGCCGTCGGGCTTCACGTCCACGCGGACTTTGAGGCGATACCATTCGTTCGGCGTGAGGGTGAAGGGCTGGACTTCCTTGATGCGCGCAAGGTTCGAGCTGACTTCGATTTCGCGAGCGTTGCCGCGCAGGACGACGAGGTAGCGCTGGTTAATGAGGCCGATGTCGGACATCTTGCGCTTGTTGCCCTCGGTGAGCACGTCGGCCTCGATGGTGTAGTTCTTCATGTCCGGGTGGCCGATGAAGACCTGTGCGCGCTGAAACAATTTGTGATCAATCGTTTTGCAGAGCGCTAGGTTGTCGCCCTCGCCGGGAGCCTTGCGCACCTCGAAGCGGAAACGCGCGCCATTCCACGGAAGCGGCGGATACGAAAAAGCGGTAGGCTCTTCGATCACGTTCCAATTCGTCGGGCCGGGCTGCGGCGCTGGTTTGCCGGGTTCGGCAGGCGCGAGCGCGGTGGGTTCATTGCCGAGGCCGGGGCCGGTCTTTTCCTTCAACTCGGTGGTTTCAAAATCAATTTTGATCGGGAGGCTCGGCAGCACTTTGCCGCGCATCGTGCCGGTGACTTTTTCGTCGGCCTTGAGCACGGCTTGGAATGCGCCTGCGCTGCCGATGGGTTTTGCATCAGCGGTGAGTTTTCCGTTCGCGTCGAAAGTGCCGTTCATTGTGGCTTTCACGAGCGCGGTCGGCGGGATGTAGGTGTCAATTTTCACGCCATCGAGCGCGACGTTTTCGTTGAGCGTGAAACCGAGTGCATCCAATCCACGCACACGCACCTGCGCGCTCTGGCCGGGGCGCAGCAGCACTTCGTTCGGGATGAGCTGGAGCTTCGCTGTGGCGGGAGTTTTTGTGACATCCGGCCATGCTACGCTCTTCCACTCCACCTTCTTCGCCCCCGCGTTGTCGCCCTTCTTTCCAAACGCATAGAGCTTCTTGTCCGTCTGCACGTAGAGCTTGCCGTTATACGCGATGGGCGAGCCGAAGCAGCGGCCCGAGAGCTTCGTGCGGCTGAGCACTTCGACGTCCTTCGCGCCGGGCTTGAAGACGTAGAGTTCGCCGTCGCCTCCATCGTTTTCGTCGCCCGCCGCCTGTCCCTCGGCCCCGGCGATGTAAAAGGCGACGTAGAGTTTTCCATCGGCGAAAAACGGCGATGACTGACGCTGCTCAGCGCCAAGTTTTTTCCTCCATAAAATCTCTCCGCTGTCGGCGTTCACGGCGGCGACTTCGCCAGTGCCGCTCACTTCGTAGAGCGTGTTGCCCACGAGGCACGGCGAACTGGCGAGATTGCCGAGCGGGTTGCGCCATTGTTCGAGTTCCTTCGGCGAAAAGATGCGCATTCCCGGCGGGATGGCGTTGATCGAGGGAATCGTGGCCTTCGATGTTTCGTCCGCTTTTGGCAGGCGATACGACGCCGTGCGGCCCACCTCGGTGGTGTCCACGTTTTCCGACTCGTGCAAAATGATCAGCGAATCCTTGTAGAGAATCGGCGAGGCGTTGATGCCGCCTTTCGCGCCCGCTTTTGCCGCAGGGAAACGGAACAGCGGATCGCCGGTGCGCGCATTGATACACGCGATGGACGAATCGCCGCAGGCGGTGAAAAGCACGCGTTTGCCATCGAGAAACGAGAACGTCGGCTGCGAGAACGTGTTGTCCTGCGGGCGGTCGGCGGGCGACGAGAGCCAGACGAGTTCCCCCGTTTTTTTGTCGAAGGCAAACATACGGTCGCCAGCCGGGCCGTTCGCGCCCCAGCCGCTCGTGACGCCGCGCGTGATGACCAGTTCGCGATCAATCATCGGCGTCGCCGTGCGCGAGTTTGGGAACGTGAGGCGTCCAAATTTCTCCATCATCGAGTGCTGCCACACGAGCTTGCCCGCCGGCGTGAAACACGAGAGCAGCCCCTGCGTGCCTTGCACGAAAACGTTGCCCGTCTCCGGATCAATCGTCGGCGCGCTCGTCGAATAGCGCAGGTAAATCGTGTCGCTGAGGAAGTCGTTTTCCAGATGCTGCCACAGCAGCTTGCCCGTCTCCGCGTCGAAGCAACTCACGCCCTCGCGCAGGTCCTTGCCCTCGCCCACGTAGCCGTTGATGTAGAGTTTGCCGTTCGCGATCACCGGCGTGCTCTGGCCGGGAAAATCCGCCGTCCACAGCGGTTTGTTCGCGTCCACTTTGTCGGGCAGTCCCGTCTCCTGCGAAGTTCCATTTTGATCCGGCCCGCGCCACGAGAGCCAGCCTGCGACCTTCGCGGCATCAGACTTCGCAGCAAGCGTGTCCTTTTTTGCAGCGTGTGAAACGGAGAGCGCGCAGGCGATGGCGAGTGCGACAGATGGAGCG
>JBEIQV010000382.1:0-2561 GCA_040376335.1 Verrucomicrobiia bacterium
CGAAGGTGAAGGAAGGCTACATCGCGTTCACTTTCACTATGAAGGACGGCACTCAAGCCGTCGGCATCCCCACGCGCGAAACCGCCACCGAGCAATTCATCAGCGCCGGTCCCGGCATCGAAACCGCGCTTGTAAAAGCGAACATCGTGAAACGCGAAGGCACAGGCAGCCTCATGCCTCCCGGTCTCATTGACTCGCTCAAGGAGCAGGAAAAACAAGACCTCCTCGCCTTCCTCACACAGCTCGGACGCTCCGGCCCCTTCGACGCCACCAAGCCCGGCACCGCCCGCACATGGTCGTTGTTCCCCGGCAGCGATCTCACGAAAATCACGCAGCCCGGCATCAAGGCCCTCACCTACGCCGATGGTCGCCTGACGAAGGAAACGCTCAACACGCTGTTGCCAAACAACAGCGGCATCCTCGCGCAAACCACCTTCACCAACGACACAGAGGTGAAAACCCGACTCAATCTAACCGGCATCACGCGAGCCTTCCTCGACGGCACACCGCTCGCCATCGCCAGCAATCCAAAACCCGAGATCACCATCGCACCGGGCCGACACACATTCACAGTCCAGCTTGATACCGCAAGCCTCCCGCCCGCCATCAGCGTCACCTGCCCCGACGTCAATTTCGTGAACGAATAACGCAGAAGATGCACGGGCGTGCTTCCCTCTGGCACACGCTTCGCTTAGAGACGCGCCTCAGCCCACATGCGCGTCGCCATCTGCATCACTACGCACAACCGCCGTGCAGAGCTTGCTCGCACCCTTGCGCAGCTCGCATTGCTCGACCCTGCACCCGATGAAATCCTCATCGTCGCTGACGGCTGCACAGACGGCACCGCAGACTTCGTCCACACCGAATATCCTCACGCCACGCTCATCATCCATACGAAGGCACACGGCTCCGTCGCTTCACGCAACGCCATGGCGCGCGCCGCAAACGCCGACATTTTCCTGAGCCTCGACGACGACAGTTACCCGCTCGAAGCCGACGCCATCGTGCGCATTCGCACGCTTTTTAAAAACAACGCGCGCCTCGCAGTCGCAGAGTTTCCGCAGCGCACAGACGAACGACCCGCTTCACTCACACAGACTGAATTCGGCTCCGCGCATTTCATCGCGAGTTACGCGAACAGCGGCGCAGCCATTCGCCGCGAAGTTTTCATTAATCTCGGCGACTACTTCGGCCCATTTTTTCACATGTATGAAGAGCCGGATTTCGCGTTGCGCTGCTGCGCCGCCGGCTGGCAGGTGCGACTCGAGCCATGCCTCACCATTCGCCATCATTGGACCGCCGCCCAGCGCAGCGAACAGCGCAACCACCAGCGCCACGCGCGCAACGAACTATGGAGCGTCATCCTCCGTTGCCCTTTACCGTGGATGCTCGTCGTCACGCCATTCCGTGTGATGCGTCAGTTTTTCTACGCGCTCCGTCGCGGCTGGATTCTCGGCGAGCCAGCATGGTGGTGGCAATTTCTGATCGGACTCGGCATCTGTGTTCACGCTCGCTCGCCACTGTCGTGGCGTCGCTACCTTGCATGGATGCGCCTCACACGCGCTCCGCACGACGACGCTGAAAAATGGGCGCACGACTTCCAGCAATGAAGATTTCATTTTCCGCCACCAATCCCTGCCATATGTGGCCGCTCGCGCGCGCAGTCGCCGCCGAGGGTGCGCTGGGGCATTTCTACTCCGGCTATCCCGAGTGGAAATTGAGAGAATCAGGCCCGCACATCCGCACGCACAGCCTGCGCACCAACATCGTCTATGCGCTGCTCAAATACGCGCCCGCATCGCTGCGCCCGGCACCACGTTCGCTGTTCTTGTGGCAGGATCACGGTTTCGACGCCGCAGTTGCGCGTGATTTAATGGAGTGTGATTTCATCCATGCCATGCCGGGGCAGGCGCTCGCCACTTTCCGCGCTGCGAAGAAACGCGGCATCCGCACAGTCCTCAATCACGCCACCGGCCCGGTGCGAAATCTCGTCCGTGTCATGCGCCCTGAATACGAGCGCGTCGGCCTGTGCCTTGAAGATGAATGCTTCTACGACACTGCGTATTTCGCCCGCGAAGACGAAGAGTATGCGCTCGCCGACTATCACTGCGCCGCCAGCACAGTTGTGCGCGATCAGCTTGTGAATCTCGGCATCCCGCGCGAGCGCGTTTGGGTCGTCCCCTACGGCGCGGATACAACTGCGAATGTTTTCATCCGCAGGGAAAATGATGAGCCACCGCGAGATTTCCGCATCCTCTTTGCTGGTCAGCTTTGCCTCCGCAAAGGACTCCGAACTTTGCTCGACGCACTCACGCTCGCGAACCGCGCAGACTGGCGCGTGGACTTCGTCGGCTCACGTTCATCGGAGGTCGCCCGCGATTTCGACGCCTATCGCGGTGCCACACCTCTGCACTTCCACGGAACCATGCCGCAAACCCAGCTCGCCGAACGGATGCGCGCCAGCAGTGTGCTCGTGCTCCCTTCGCTCGAAGAGGGCTTCGGCCTCGTCGTCCCTCAGGCGCTGAACTGCGGCCTGCCTTGCATCGTGAGCGACAGCACCG